>NZ_RCBY01000221.1 GCF_003838195.1 Okeania hirsuta | reverse complement strand
TCTACATATAGCGAGGGCGCCATTCGGAGCTTTGCGTTAGCAAATACCATTTGCTTCGCATAACTATCGTTAACGCCCCTACAAATGGTGCTTTAAAAGTCAATTTGCGTAAGTCCTGATAATTCTATCCACACTTCAATCTCCCCATCTCCCCATCTCCCCATCTCCCCCAACTATATAATAAGTATTCAACCGGATTTGATTTCACAGGAAGACCGAGGACTGAGTCAGTAGGTAGAAAGGAATTTTCCAATGACTTTAGAGTCAGAAATAGGTATAATTTCCACTATTGTTTTGGGTGAAAATTTACCACTAATTGAATTTCATACATTAAATCAGCAACGCCTGAACCTAAAACCTACCACCCAGATGAAAACGCTATAATAACCAACAGGACTTACGCATGAGGTACGAAAAACTAGGATTTGAGATTGCTTTCTGTTCCGGACTGCTCCGCAAACCCTGTCGGTCGCTTCGGACGAAAATTAAGTTGTACTGCGTAAGTCCTAATTTATTTGACTAAAACCTACCACCTACCACCAAAAACCCAAAACCAACCACCTGAAAACATGAAAGACTTCTTCAAATATACTTTTGCCAGCCTGATTGGCAGTTTACTAGGAATTGCTCTAATTGTCGGCTTAGGATTTGGCGGACTAATATTTCTTGTTGGTTCCATCGCGAGTAAGGCCAAAGACATCGGCCCACAAGTTAAAGATAAATCGGTCTTAGTTTTCGACCTCGCTACGAATATTACAGACACCAGACCCATCTCCACTACCGGGGAAGCACTTCAAGAAGCTCTCTCTGGGGACCAACCTGCAACTATTACTCTCCGAAAAGCAATTAATGCTCTTGATACTGCTGCCCAAGATGAAAAAATCATCGGTCTTTACATTAAAGGTAGCAGTACACCAGGAAGAACAGGACTGGCAAATCTACAAGAAATACGTCAGGCACTTCAACGGTTCCGGGAAACAGGTAAAAAAATCATTGCCTACGATGTAGACTGGACAGAGCGAGAATATTATTTAGGTTCGGTAGCAGATGAAATTGTGATTAACCCTCTCGGTGCTATAGAATTCAATGGCTTAAGTTCACAGACTATGTTCTTAAGTGGGGCGTTTGATAAATTTGGTATTGGAGTCCAAGTAACGAGGGTGGGTAAATATAAGTCTGCGGTTGAACCTTTTATCCGAGAAACAATGAGTCCAGAAAACAGAGAGCAAAATCTCCAATTGTTACGGGATATTTGGGGTAAATACCTGCAAACAATAGCCCCCAGTCGGGGGTTAACAATACAGCAGTTACAGGCGATCGCTAATGAGCAGGGAATTTTGATGGCGGATGCTGCGGAAGATAGTAAATTAGTAGACCGAGTTGACTACTATGATGAAGTGCTAAGTGAACTCAAAGTGCTAACTGGCAAAGAAGAGGATGACAAAACTTTTACACAAATTAGTCTCAACAACTATACCAGAGTACCAAAAGTTGCAGAAGTTGCCAGTGGAGATGTTAAAAGCAAAAACAAAATTGCTGTAGTTTACGCTGAGGGAGAAATAGTTAATGGTACGGGTACTCCTAGGCAAATAGGAGGCGATCGCCTAGCAAAAGAATTGCGACGACTGCGATTTGATGACAAAGTTAAAGCTGTAGTTTTGCGAGTGAATAGTCCTGGTGGAAGTGCTTCAGCATCGGAAGTTATTGGTCGAGAAGTCAAACTGACAAGGGAGCAAAAACCTATAATTGTATCTATGGGTAATATAGCTGCTTCTGGTGGATATTGGATTTCCATGAATGCAGACAAAATATTCGCTGAACCTACTACTATTACAGGTTCAATTGGAGTTTTTGGTGTTTTGTTCAATATTCAAGATCTAGGCAATGAAAATGGCATTACTTGGGATACAGTGAAAATTGGTCAATTTGCCGATCTGAATAATAATTCTCGTCCTAAAACGGAGGAGGAGTTAGCGTTAATTCAAAATATGGTGGATTCAATTTATGAGCGTTTTATTACAAATGTAGCAACTGCTCGTAATTTACCAAAGGAGAAAGTAGCTGAAATTGCTCAAGGTAGAGTTTGGTCTGGTGTTAATGCTCAAGAATTAGGTTTGGTAGATGAGATTACTGGAATAGAGGGTGCGATTAAGTTTGCGGCAGAAAAAGCGGAATTGGGGGATAGTTGGAAAGTTGAAGAATATCCTAAGTCTCGTAGTTTGGAGCAAAGAATTTTCCGCAGTCTTTCTGGTGCGGAAGCTGAAATATCTACTTCTCCGGTAGACCCACTGACGGCAGAATTTCAAAAGTTGCAGCAGGAGTTAGCTAGTTTGAGAGCTATGAATGACCCTTATGGAATTTATACTCGTTTGCCTTTTAATCTTAGAATTGATTGAAGAGGGAACAGGGAACAGGGAACAGGGAACAGGGAACCCACCCCTCGCCCCTCCCCCTCCCAGGAGGGGAGTAATTGATAATTTATGGATAATAATTGATTTTCTTTTTGATTTTTGGAGATGTCTATTTGGTAAGTAGCACAATTTTTATATTGCTTTTAAGTTTTAATTTTTAATTTTTTATTTATAAAGGAGATACTTTAAACCTTAATTATTCGGTAACTATGGCAAGTGATAACTGAAATAACTATCCCCATCCAATTTTTCCAACAAGGTTAGTCCTAAATCTTTTTTTCCTTCTTCCTTCTTCCTTCTTCCTTCTTTTTGAATTTCAATGCTAGAAAATCTTAATATCAGAACAGCAAATCTATCAGAAAATTATATAATTGCCGAGCATTTTTATAAAATGTGGCAAGATATGGGCGTACCTACTGATTCTATTGAATCTAACTGGTTAGAAATTACAAAAGAGCATATTGATAATGCTAGAAAAGAACTATCTTATGAAAGTTTTATTGCTGAAGTAAATAATACAATAGTTGGTTCAATTAGCTGTCAAATATTTGCTGGTTTGTATCCAAATATTCTCAAGCCGGAATATCGAAAATATGGTTATATTTGGGGTGTTTATGTTGAAGCAAATTATCGCCGTCAAGGAATTGCTAAAAAATTGACTGGAGAAGCGATCGCTTATCTTAAATCTATTAATTGTACTAAAGCTATTCTTCATGCTTCGTCTCAAGGTAAACCTCTATATTCTCATCTTGGCTTTGATCAAAATAATGAAATGCGCTTAGACTTATAGCAGTTGAAGGAAAGGTTAGGAGAAATTAAAAGCTTACAGCAATTTTTATTTCAGTAGACCACAGTAGAGGCGAATGGCCATTTCCCCTTAAACGATTTTTGTTATGATGATGTGGTTCATCAATCTGAAAAGCGCTGTCAAACTAAGAAATTTAAGATTTTTCCTTCTTCCTTCTTCCTTCTTCCTTCTTCCTTCTTCCTTCTTCCTTCTTCAATAAAAATGTCAAAAAAACAAAAGTTTCCTTATCTTGTTGGTTCAAAATGGACAGCCAATCAAAAAACCTGGGGATGGCGACATTTCCAAGTAGTAAATCGTAAAAATCAAGGTCAATGGGTATTTGCTGAAATGGTAGCTTCCTGTGACTCTAGTGTGAGATTTTGGTTAAATGCTAAACAACTAAAAGACCGTTCTCTTTGGAAACCTGGATGGCAATCAACACAAGAATTAGAAGCTATTGAATAGTCATTTCAGTTATCCGTTATCAGTTATCAGTTATTAGTTATTAGTTATTAATACCTCTGCAATAAGGAGGCTTTAAATCTTGAAAATTATCTTTTTTTATCCTATTAAAAAGCTCTGCTTTATCAACATATTTATTAACATAAAACGTAGACATTATATACAAGTTATGTTCAAGTCTTTAAAAGGTTTTTGTCAGATAAAAAGTGTATTAAAAAGTACATTTTTTTTGATAAATTAAGTAGTTTTTCCTATCTACTATGATTCTTTCTCCTTTATCCCCTGCTCCCCTGCTCCCCTTCCCCTCCTGGGAGGGGTTAGGGGTGGGTCCCACAAGGTCTTCAGGAGTTCCTTATAAGTGATCGTTAAAAGAGGAGGCACATACCCACAATTTTTCGGTAAAAATGAATTACGCACATCTTAAAAAAGCAATTCAATTGTTAACAAATGCTACCCAAAAATTAGAATATATTGTCAGTGAAAAATCGACAAATCAAGCTAATTATCAAACAGTTGAATTTGCTCAAGAAACTATCAAAAAAGCTATGGCAGAAATCTCTGCTGCCATTAATCCTCCGATAATAAATCATATTCCAGATGAATTTTTAGCTAAAGCAAAAAGTTTAGGTATTCCCTTAGATGATATTGAGGTTATAGTCGCTATTTATGAACATCATCCTAGTCAGTTATTAGGTGTATTAGTAGAAATTGAAAATAGAGCTGAAAATATAAAACGTAGGCGAGAATATTTTCTCCTACGATTACCAGAAATGCCAATAGAAAAATTAGGTTCTCGGCTACCAGTTATCAAAGCTAGCGATCTGAATTGGCCGGAAGAAGCGATTTCTCAAGAATATCGAGAGGCAATTAAAGCTAAATACAAAATTGATCGACTGATGAAAAAACGACCTTATTCTAGAGCTACAATTTTTGAAAAAATTAAACAGGCAGAGGCAATTTTTGCCGAGTCTCAAGTACGGGAAAATGAGTCTGATTTTGATGAAGAAATTCCGTTTTAATTTTTATATGCTCCCATAAAAAAGGTAATTTCAATGAATTTAAACAGTTAAAATACTTCATTAAAAGAGTTAACTAAAAGTTCTTAATCATTACAGACTATTAGACAATTGCTAAAAATTGACATTGATAATAAGCTCTGGGGAGAATATCTTCAAAAGCATCAAGCATAGTCATATAAATCAGTACAAATAACAAGTTAATTACACATTTTATAAGAATGGAAGAGAATTCAAAAAAACTCTGTGTGGTAATTGATACTAATACATGGATACAAGATTCTAATATTTTACTAAAAACGCCTTTAGGAGGAGCATTACTTTATTGTCTCAAACAAAATAATGGCTATCTTGGATTACCAGAAGTTATAGAAAATGAAGTCTTAAAACATACAATTAAAGATGGATGTAAAGCTGTTGAACAAATTAACTCTAATTTAAAAAAAATTGAAATTATCATGGGAAAACGCTCTAATTACCAAGTACCAGACGAAAGTAAAATTAAAGATGCTATAGAAAGCAGAATGAAAGAAATTGAGCCGTGGATTAAAAGAGTACCGTTTACTTTTGAACAGGCTAAGTCAGCACTTCAGCGGGTAGATGAAAGAACACCACCTAATGGAAAAAATCAACAATTTAAAGATTCTGCTATTTGGGAAGCAATTCTTTCTCTACTAAAAGAAAATTACGAAGTTCATTTTGTAACTCAAGATAAAGGTTTTTTTGAGAATAGAAATGAAAACTATAGTCGTCTTGCTAAGAATCTCTATGAAGAGTGCAAAACTTTAGGTCAAGAAGTGTTTATATATAAAGATTTAAAATCATGTTTAGATCGGCTTAAATCTAATGTACCAGAATTGGATAAAACAAATATTATTCTGGGAATAGATAAAGAAAGAATTCCTCGCTTGGATCGAGAGATAGGTTTTGAAATAGTAGAATTATCTCAAGATTTATCTTCATTTTCAGCATTTATTACAGAGGCTACAAAGAAACTAGCTATAGAGTTTGAGCTAAAGTATCATTTATCAGATTTTAAAAGTACAAAAGAAAACGAAAGACAGAATTATATATTGACAGTTGAAGGAGAATGTATGTATGACTATACTGATAAAAATTTTAGCGAGATTCGTATTAGAAGAGAAACAGTGAATTGGTCAGAAGTTGATGGTACACCAGGTAGAAGGAGTAATGTTTATGTTGATTGCTTGATAGGTGGAATAAATGAGGAAGTTAAATATAAAATTAGGGAACCACTTTAAGCAATAAATTATACCATTTTGAAAAAAGAATGTTACGAATAGTTTGGTCAACAAAAATGGTTAAAGTCAGATATATATTTAGCAGAATAGAATTATTTCAGGGTCAAAAATGATAATAACAGCTCTTTCTACTGACTACTGACTATTGACTACTAGAAACAGTTCCAGGATTTGTAGCAAACATTTATCAAATTGGTATTAAACTGAGAATAAAGGTTGAAAACACAAATTTTTCGACGATAAAAGTTAACTAAAGTAGTAATATCATGTCCGGATAATTAGTGATAAAAAAACTTTCTCCTTTTCCTCCTCTTTATTCTTTCTTCCCTCCTGACTCCTGACTTCCCCTCCTGGGAGGGGGAGGGGCGAGGGGTGGGTTGACTCCTGAGGACTCTATCATTTATTTATAACTGTTTAACCAGACATGATATTAAACCTTAATATCCCACAAGCTTTCCTGATACTTCTTAACATCCTCAATAAAACGCGGAGGATAAACATTGCGAAATTTATGATGGTCTTGAGGAATAGTCTCGATCATGAAGTCAATCATTCCTTGAGGGTCGAGTTGCAAATCTTCCCCCGCAAATAGTTGCTGTGTATCGCGAACTGGCTTCTCTGAGGTGAAGTTTCGTTCGGGGTCGTACCACTGGTCGAGGGTGTCGTACATACGATCATTAAAGCCAGTACGAAATGGACCGGGGTTAATAGTTGCAATCTGTACTCCAGTACCTTCCATTTCCTCACGCATCAACTGCACAATTGCTTCGAGGGCGTGTTTGGATGCGCAATAGGGTGCGAGAAATGGGAAGGTGGAAAACCCTGCAATCGAAGAAGTAAAGATAATTTTTCCCTTGCCTTTTTTGACAAAATGACGAGCGAAGGGCTGAATAAATTCTAGCGTGCAGAATACATTCACCTCAAATACGCGACGTACTCGATCGACAGGAATTTCAGCGATTGGACCCGTTTCACCAGTAGCTGCGTTGGGAGCTAAAATGTCGATATCGTCGGCATATTTCTCAAACACAAATTCGCGTTCCTCTTTATTCAGCAGATCCATCTTAGCGACTTCAATTTCCACACCTTCTTGTTCTGCTGCTGCTTTGAGTTCAGTGACTTGAGGCCAGTTTTCACAGGTAGCAATTACCTTATGACCTTTTTTTGCCAACCCCAGCACCGTACCTTTACCGAATCCCGAACCTGCACCCGTCATTAAAATTGTCTTACTCATGAGAAATCTCCTTTCTTGGAAAAAATACTTTGATTTATGAAACAAACTTAGATGATTTGATGACCTTTATAGACGATCGGTTCGCCATCCAAAATGTCCTTGAATTTTTCAACCGCTGAAGTAAGATGGGGTGTTTCCCAATGTGCAGATTCAACATCCGTATCTTGCCACTCTTCAAAAGATAGTATGGTGTTAGGATCTTCTTGGTTACGATAAAACCCATATTGCAACGCCCCTGTTTCCTGGCGACTCTGTCTTGCTAGCTCTTCTAGAACCGCAACTAGCTCGTCAAACTTTCCCTGTTGAGCCTTCAATACGGCAACAGTGTATAGTTTTTCGCTCATTATCTTTACTCTTTGTCTCTAATTTTCTATTGGTTACTAGGATTGGAGTTGGTGCATCAGTTATCCTTAAATCTAGCTGCATTGGCAGCTTGGGCAGTATCAACATCACCCCGACCAAAAAACTCAGGTACGGGTTTGGGTTTTTCTAAAGCTCTTTGGGTCGCAGGTCGTTCGTCAATACGGTCAAACCAAGCTTGAAGATTGTTCAGTCCGTCTACAGAAACCTTTGCCCAGTAGTAGGATCTCGCCCAAGGATAAGTAGCGATATCGGCGATCGTAAATTCATCTCCCACCAAGAAGGTTTTACCTTCAAGTTGTTTATCCAATACTTCCAGTAACCTGCGCGACTCTTTTACATATCGCTCTATAGCAAACTCATCTCGATGTCCCTGTGGTTCGGCAATCCTTTGAAAATACATCGCCTGTCCCATCATTGGTCCGATGCCACCCATTTGAAACATTAACCATTGAAGTGTTTGAGAGCGAGCTTTTTCATTTTGAGGGAGAAACTTTTGATATTTTTCCGCCAAATACCAGAGAATTGCACCCGACTCAAAAACAGCAAAATCGTCATTACTCCGGTCTACGATCGTTGGAATACGTCCGTTTGGGTTGAGCTTCATGTACCAATCTGACTTTTGTTCCTTTTTAGAAAAGTCAATATAGGTCATGTCATACTCAACTTCAGCTTCTTCAAGAAAAATTACTGGCTTCCATCCGTTCATAGTAGAAGCTGTATAAAGATGAATATCTGGTTGTTTGGTCACGATCTTTTCTCAGTTTTAAATTAATAGTGCCGCTACGCGGAAGTTAAAATTCAAAAGTCAAAAGTATTGATTTGTAATTGTTTTAGGATTTTGGGCGTTGGTGAAAAGAGGTATGATATATTGTCCGGATAAGAGCGCAAACAAAAAACTTTCTCCTTCTATTCCTTATTTCTTCTTCTTTCTTTCCTCCTGACTCCTGACTCCTAAGTAATTAAGATTAATATCATAGCTTAACTTACCAACGCCGGATTTTGTAACTGGTCAGTTATTTCCGCCATCCTGCAATAGTGTTTTTTCGAGGATAAATCGAGCATTAACCAGGATTACTGACTATAGATGCTACTTGTTGAGTGTCTGCGTTTATAAAAGGATTGAAATCGAGAAAAACTTTAGTTAAATGAAGAATATACCGCTCTTGATCGGACTCAAATTGAGGATTTTTAATAATGTTGTGGCAAGAAAAATGAGGTAACTCCTCTAAACCACAATATTCCTGAGATTTACGCATTGGTAGCAATACTTCTTCTGCCGATCGCCCTTCAAAAAAGCTATTCGGATTCTTATTATTGAAGACTTCGATGGGTGCATTCCAGGTAGTAGAGAGCATAAACTTTTTACCTTTCATCAGTCCACCCGATCCATATTCACCACCACTAAACGCAAAAAACTCACCATAAGCATAAACATCATCTAGGTATCGTTTTAAGGTTGATGGCATCATGAACCAGTAAACTGGATATTGAAAGATTACTGCATCAGCTTGTTTGAACTTGGCGATTTCTTCTGGAACATCGTAGCCTTCTTCAACAATAGTAGTCAAAATGTTATAACGAGCTTTTAAAGTTTCTACTGCTATCTCAAAAAGACTTTGATTATAGTTACCTTTAGCAAATTCGTTAGTTTCTTTACCTAAAATTAAGAGCAGAGTTTTCATTAGTTTGCCTTGATTTATTTGGTATTTCTCACTGCCATAATTGAAAGATACAAAATTAAGTTACTATAGTCAACTAGTATACTTTTAGTAACCAGGTGGGAAATGAGTTATAAGATTGAAATTGAAACCGACAATCTAGGTCGCAAGCAGGCAATTGAACCTTGTATTACACCCTGTCCAATTGAACGCGGAATGAGGCTTATAGGTGGAAAATGGAAAGGATCTATTCTTTGGCATCTCAAGGATAAACCCGTACGTTTTGGGGATTTAGCTCGTCAACTCGGCGGAGCAAGCAAAAAGATGGTAACTCAAAGGCTAAGAGAGATGGAGAATGATGGTTTGGTTAAGCGTGAGGTAATTAGTACAAGACCTTTTGCTGTAACCTACGAAATCACTGATTTTGGGAAAACAACACTTTCTTTTTTAGAAGAGTTGAAACAATGGGCAGAGAAGCAAAATATCTAATTTTTCTTAACCTAAAATAACTATTTATGGGTATATTCTCTATTCTTAGAGGTGTAAGGAGTTAATTTTTCATACTCGACATTTCTCTGCCCAACTATCATTTATGGGCAAGTTGGTTAAAAATGCCTCGTATTTGTAGTGACCAGCTATACTTGAAATGCTTGTTTAATACTGTTAGCTAAATTTAACTTATTTTGTTGTTCATAAAGCTCCATAGCTTGACCATAAGCTGATTCCATTGCTTGTAAGTTTTGAATCTCTCCATGAGAATTTTTAATATTTAACAACACCCACCCTAAATTATGATAAGCTTCTGCATAATTTGGATTTATTTTAATTGCTTTTTCTAGGAAGGATTTAGCGAGTAACCATTGTTGTTGACGACCAAGGAAAGTGCCTAAACGAAATAGAGCAATTTCATTTTGATGATTCTGACTGAAATTTTTATATATTTGAATGGCAGCTTGATAGTTTCCCTGATGTTCATAAGCAATGCTTAAATTTAAAAATATCCAAGATTTAATATCAGATAAATTGGTAGCTTTTTCTAGAGAAATAATAGCCTCTTGCCATTGATTTTTGCAGCCTAGTTTCCAACCTTTGCATCCCCAAGCAAAACTACTGTTAGGCAATTTAGTAATAAATTATTCAATACATTATTCAATACATTTATCTATATCTGGAGTAGTTTTACCTAGTAATTCTTGGTCTATAGCAAACATCAAAGAAGGGTATAACCAAGAAAGTAATTTTTGCCCATCGCTGTAAGTATTCAGCTATTAGCTGTCAGCTCTCAGCTCTTATGAGGAGGTTCAAATTAATATAGACTTTACAGCCGACTTTGGTAGTAAGTATAAATTCTGCCTCAATTATTAAAGCTTTTATCTAAAACTAAAAGCAATAGCTGATAGCTGATAGCTGACTGCTGAATGCTTACCCATCGCTACTATTATATTTTTGGGAATTTTTTATTGCAGGACGAATAGTACCGATGACTTTTTACCAGTGTTTTTGATTAGCTAAAATCCAGCTTTTTAATCCTAATGCAAAAGCAGAATTACTATCTATTTTCAAGGAGCGATCGCATACTATTAATGCTTCTTTCCATCTAGATAATTTTGCTAAACTCCAAGCATAGTTAGCCTGTATCCAAGATTCTTCCGGAGATAAATTTACAGCTTTTTTTAACTGTTGAAGTGCCTGCACCCAATTTTCTTGACGACAACTAATTAGCCCTAAAACTCCATAGCCTCTACCATCATTTGGATTAATTTTAATAGCTTGATTAGCAGCAAAAATAGCTTGGCGATCGTCAATATAAACTAACAGCATTGCCAGTTCTACAGCAGCAATACCATTATCGGGTTCTTTTAACAAACATTGTTGATAAGTTGTGACTGCTTCTGTCAAATTTCCTTGTTTTAAAATCTGTCTAGCTTGACTTAATTGTTGAGAAATAAACTTACCTTTAAGTGCATTAATTAATTCCTCAGCACTTTGAAAACGTTCCTCTATATTCATCTTCATTCCTTTTAAGATAATTTGTTCTGTTTGAGGACGAATTGATGGTTCTATTTGCCGTGGATAAATCAAAGTTTCTGAACTTAATCGAGCAGATGATGTTACTGGTACTTTACCTGTTAAAGCATGATAAATTGAAGCACAAACAGCATATAAATCTGCACTAGGATTGGGTTTTCCGAAGTTAGTATATTGTTCTATTGGTGCATATCCAGGCGTCAACATAGAGGTCATTTTATGAGTGAAACCTGCCAAAAATTCTCTAGCGGAACCAAAATCAATTAGGATAGCTTTATCTAGGAAATTAATAATAATATTATCCGGTTTAATATCGCGATGCAGAAAATTATTGGCATGAACCAATTGTAAAGCTTCGGCAATTTGAATAAAATATTTTTTGACGATATTTTCT
>NZ_RCBY01000220.1 GCF_003838195.1 Okeania hirsuta | reverse complement strand
GCGTGAACACCCCCGTTGACGGTGGGGTATTAAACCCACAAAGAAAATGATAAATCTAATTTAGAAGATAATTATTGAGATAAATTACTCATTTTTTTAAGGCCAGGACTTATGCAAAGGTACTATATATAGTATATAAAAACTATAGCACTATGGTATATATAGCGTTTTTGTCCTAAAAATGTCTAAGTCCTGAAGGTTTAAGATGAAAATTATTAGATCGCAAACTACAGAAAATTCCTCAAGGTAAATTCAGGTAAAATAATCAAACTAACGATCGATACATCTTAAAATCTGATGACTACCGCTAAAACTTGGATATGGCGAGGTTGGCCTATCTGCTACCAAAGCCAAGGAGAAAAAGGCCCGTCTGTATTACTCGTACATGGTTTTGGTGCTTCCTGGGGACACTGGCGCAAAAATATTCCTGTACTAGCTACCAGTTGTCGCTGTTATGCTATTGACTTACTTGGTTTTGGTGCTTCAGCTAAACCAACCCCAAGCAAAGATGTTACCTATACATTTGAAACCTGGGGTCAACAAATTGCTGATTTCTGTAGAGAGATAGTTGGCACCCCTGCTTTTCTTGTCGGAAATTCTGTTGGTTGTATTGCGGTGATGCAGGCAGCAGTAGATTATCCAGATATTGCTTTGGGTATAGGAATTATTAATTGTTCTTTGCGACTTTTGCACGAACGGAAACGGTCTACTCTTCCTTGGTATCGCAGTCAAGGAGCAGATATAGTACAAAAAGCGCTCAAAGTCAAGTGGATAAGTCAAATATTTTTTAATCAGTTAGCAACAAAGAAAACAGTCAGGCGAGTATTGTTGCAAGCTTATAAACGTTCTGAAGCTGTTACTGATGAATTAATAGATATACTCTTAACACCAGCAAAAGATGAGGGAGCAGTTGATGTTTTTGTGGCTTTTACTGGTTATTCTCAAGGACCTTTACCTGAAGATTTATTGCCAATATTACCATGTCCAGCTCTCATTTTATGGGGAGAGGAAGACCCCTGGGAGAATATTGAATTGGCAAAAGAATTTGCTAAGTTTGAAACAGTAGAAAAGTTTATTCCTTTACCTGGGGTTGGTCATTGTCCTCAAGATGAAGCACCGGAATTAGTCAATCCTATTTTGCAAGAATGGATATTTGAAAAATGGGAGCGATAGAACTCCAGTTAGCGTTTTAGTATGACAAACTTTGTTCTATAGCGTTTTTATCTGGGATGTGGAGACTAAGTGTTATCAAAAAGGTATGGAGAGAATAGTAAAGGAGAGAAAACAGCAATAAATACTAGCAAACACAAGGATAGAAGCTACTCCATCAGTGCACTTTTTTTGATAATAAAAAACCTCAATCTAGATTTACATCTCAAATAAAAACATTATATAAAATCAGCTAATTCTCTGAATATATCAAAATTTTTGATTAATGATTCATAATAATAATAATAATAATAACTGAGCCGATAAAATTTTGAGCCTTAACCTTTGTTCCCATTTACCATTTGATTTTCAAATATTTCTAAGGTTCTTAAAAGAGAAATTGCGGACTGAAAAGCTTCCTCAGTAATTTCTGTTTGTTCTTCGGGTGTATCAATTATTTCATCAACTAATAGTCTTAAAGAACCAACAATTTGATTGAGAAAACCACGAGCTTCATAAGAAGCTTTAGTCAAAAGTTGCTGGTCAATATAATTATCTGCCTTAGATTGGCCGCCAAACTGTATAGAATAGAGACGGCGATAGTAACCATCTTCTTTTTGTAGAAGTTCCAAATGAGTGCCAATTTCCACTAATTCTCCACGCTCTAAAACAGCTATCTTGTCTGCATTTTGAATTGTTGAGAGACGGTGGGCAATAACTAAAACTGTTCGGTCTCGACTTAATTGATCGATGGCCTCCTGCACTAAACGCTCAGAAACAGTATCAAGGGCACTGGTGGCCTCGTCTAAGATTAATATTTCTGGATCTTGCAGTAATGCTCTAGCAATAGCCAAGCGTTGACGTTGACCCCCAGAAAGCATAACACCCCGATCGCCTATTTCGGTATCCCATTGCTTCGGCAATTCCATAATAAAATCATAAGCATTAGCTTGTTTGGCAGCTTGAATAATTTCATCTTCTGTGGCATCAGGACAAGCATAAAAAATATTATTTCTGACTGTGTCGTTGAATAAATGAGTCGTTTGACTAACAATACCAGTTCTTTTTCTGAGACTGGTAATATCGAACTCACGCAAGTCAATGCCATCTATAGTAATGGAACCAGAGGTAGGGTCATAAAATCTTGGTAGTAGGTCAGCAAATGTTGACTTACCTGCTCCTGAACCTCCCACTAATGCTAAAGTTTTACCTTGAGGTACAGATACATCAACATTTTTGAGAACTAGATTACTATTACCTGGATAAGAGAAAGAAATTTTATTAAAATGAATTTTCCTCCTAACTTTTTGAAAGGGTATGGAACCAGGTTTCATTATTGGTTTATTATCTCTTCTCCATAAGTCTACAGCCATATCAAAACTAGCAGACCCTTTGGCAATTTGATTACGGGTACTATTAATTCCTGATATCATTGGTAGTAACCGAAATAGAACTAAAAGATAGGTAAGTAAGATAGCAGAAACATTTTCCATTGTACCGGCAAATAAATTTTTACCTAATAATAAAATACAGATTACTGTAATTATGCTTGTCACTTCATTAACTGGTGCGATTAACGCTGAATTCATTTTTTCTTTCAGCGCTATATTTTCCAAGGACAGCATTAATTTTCTTAACTGTTTATATTCTCTATTTTCGCTACTTACTGATTTAATTAACCGGATACCACTGAGAGCTTCAATTACTTTGATTGCATAAGTTTTTTGTGCCCGGTTCAACAAAGACCCAAATTTTTTTGAACGAAGGATAAATAATTGATTAATACCTGCTATTAAGGTTACCAATAGAGTAGAAATCAAAGTAAGTTGCCAAGAGATAGAAATTAGTATGCTTACAAATAATAAAACAGTTATTAATTGAGTTATTAAATTAATATAAGCATTAACTGTTGCAGTACACTGAGCTGTATCTGAGCCTAAACGTTTTGTTAAATCTCCTACTTTTACTTTTGTGAAGAAGTCTAAGTCGCTGTCCATTAATGTTTGGAACATTTCCGATTTAATACTATTTGTGAGCCTACGACTAAAGGCTACTGATAACAAACTCTTTAAATATATGGTTAAATTTTTCAGAACAATAGTTAATATGACTGCTAAAAGCATCACCACAAGACGATACTTTTCTGGTACTCCCTCAAAAGGAGATAATAAAAAATTAATTATAGGTGGAGAACCCTTCAGTTCAATTTCTTGCCCAGAAATTTGCAGTAGTATAGGTACTATTAGGGCTGTATTAACTCCATTAAATAATCCTCCGGCAAAACCTAATGCAATATTTCCTATTATGTGGAAAGGATAACGCCGAATAAATCTTAAAATAAATTCTTTTGTAGACATTTATATTTTCCTTGTATCTTACAATATCTCAATTTTTACTACTCTTAATACCTGCTCACTAAATTTTGATTAACTCTGATAAAATTTCTGCCATAGCATCAATACTATAATATTTAATACATCTTTTTCTAGCTTTCATGCCTTTGGTATTTGCTGTAGCTAAGTCGTTAAATATTAATTCAATTTGTGCTGCAATTTGTTCGGGAGAACTAGGATCGACTAAATAGCCAGTATTGCCTACAATTTCTGGAATATCCCCTACTTTTGTGGCGATAATTGGTTTGGCCATTGCCATTCCATCAGTTAGTTTTAATGGAAATTGTGCTTGAGCTTCTGGAGTATCTCTCTGGGGGACTACTATTATATGGGCAGCCGCTACAATTTCTGGCATAACTGTAGGTGGATATTTTGGCATTTTAATTATCCAATGTCCCCATCTTTCCATTAGTTGACGGTCATAATCATCATAAGGACTACCTCCGACAATGACCAACCTTAAATCTGGCTGATTGATATTCTCTAGGGCTATTAAAACATCTTCTACGCCTTTATAAGGTCGTGGTGCCCCTGGAAACATTAAAATTTTATAACCGCTCAAGCCATAACGAGTTCTACTTACCTCTGGATCGTACTTGCTTGGGTCGAATAAAGTTGTGTCTTTTCCATTTGGTAAATAAGTACCACCAAAGCGTTTTTTGAGAAATTGATTGTGTAGAGTTACCCTGTCTGCTTTGGAGACAAAACTTTCTATCCATTTTAAATAAAAGGGATGGTCTGGTTGTCGCAATGCTCCTTCTGGTTTCAAGATATCTCTAGCTAATTGTTTAAGACTGGGATGATATTTCCAACTATCTCCTCCATGCCAGCTTAACTCCCAATCGTCAATATCTAAAAATACTGGGCGATGGATTTGCATTTTTCTGATTAGAGATAAACCTAGGCTGGTAGGTTTTAATTTGTAGGCGTAAATTATGTCTCCTGTTATTTTATCTAGAAGTTGTTTGGCTGATAATAAAAATTTGGGATAGTAATTGTGGCTATCTATGGCGATGATAGTATTTTCCTGATTAGTTGTTAGTTGTTGTTTTTCTCCACTAACAAAGCCCACAATTTCTACATCTACTTGTAGTTTTTTTAGTGCTTGAGATAATAAGAAAGGACGTACTGCGCCTCCCCATCTTCCCACACCACTGGTTGATAAGTCACTAACAACTAATGATATTTTCACTGATGATTAATTTCCTGAGTTTACTACTTCTATTATAATTTTATTTATTGGATCTAAGGATTATTTTATTAATTTGGTAATTAGTTATTGAGAAATTTTATTCTATATTCCTATGTAGATATTTTATTTGTGCGATATTTTTGAATAAAAATAGTAGAGATTAGTGTAATGGATAAATTTAAAAAGTATTGATACAACTCAAGACCTATGAAGATAGTCATAAATTATTTTTTTTATTTATGGATAGCAAGATAGCAAGTTTTTCTAGTTTATTGATATCATAATAAATTTGACTAAACTTGTAGTTCATCATCAAAAAGATTGTTTCATCAAATATTTTTACTTAAATAATATAATATAAATTATCTAAATAGGTTGGAAAAATTTTTAATCATCTAAATACTAACGGTTAATTCTATTTATATGTAGCTTATATTCATATTCTATCTTAGGATGGCTATAGTTGATTAATAGTGATAATAACTCATGTGAAAGCTTCCTGTCAATTATTACATGAAAGTTCAGAAGTAAGTATTAACCCTGAACTCTTGAGATAGCTAATTATTTCAAGGGTTAGAGAGTAGGAAGTATAAAATAGGCTGGTTACTATAGTATTTTTCATATTCTCAGTTAACTATTATAAATTTTGTACTTTAGACAATATGATAGATGTAATATTAGGCTGTCATTGATTAACTTTATTTAGTTGAGTTATTGAAAATTGTATAATTTTGATAAAACTCCTGTTATCCCACCAATATTACAGATATTATCGTCATACAATTTACAGTATTATATGTCTACTCAAAACATTCAAAATCTCACTGTTGTTCAAGCTGAAGAAATCCTCCATAAATTTGCCTGTCAAAACATTAAGTTAGTAGAATCACCAGAGGAAAAAGCTATTACTCAAGCAGCAATTTTGCTATTAGCTAATTTGTCTGACTATCAAATGTTGGGAATTTGTGCCGAATCAACTACTGAAGCTTTATCTGCTTTAGAAAGCTATCTAGGGGCATTAGGATATAATACTACCCTAATTGATGATTCTAATTTTAGAACAATTGAAGGTTCAGTTTATATCAAGTTTAATGGGATAAAAGAGTCATATCATCTTGAATCCTATATTGGAGAATATAGAGGGGTATTAGTATCTTGTCAATCTGCTGAAGATACAGGAATTAATGGAACTTATGGTCATTTACCGCTAGATTTATTTACTTAAAAAAAGCATTTTTGATGTTAATTCAGTAAATTAACTAGCTTGAAAAGCAAGACGTTCGGAGAAATAAAAAAGCTGACAACTGATAAATTTCAGTACAAGCTTTCTATAAAAAGAAAAGAAATAAAGAAATAAGGAATTGGGTGTTTTAACTCAATTCCTATTCTAAAATTAGGTTTTACTAGACTAATTCAGGCTCCTTGTCTGTTGTTGTTTCTTCCTCAGGTAAGCCAAGTATTGATTTGTACATTTTAATATACTCCTGAGCTGATTTGTCCCAACTAAAGTTTTCTCTCATACCGCGTTTCTGTAATTCTTGCCATTGCTCTTTAAAGCGGAAAGCTTCACAAGCTCTAACCATTGCAGTAAAGAAGTCTAGTGGTTCATAGCGATCGAAACAATAGCCAGTGCCAGCATTGTTAACTGGATCGTGGAAAGATACTGTATCAACTAACCCTCCTGTGCGACGCACAATAGGTACGCTACCATAACGCATGGCCAACATTTGACTAATACCACAAGGCTCAAATCTACTAGGCATTAAAAAACCATCGGTACCTGCATAGATCCGCCGAGATAGGGCATCATTATATAAAAGTTGGACACTCATACGACCAGGGTAACGAGTAGCTATCTGCCACATTTGGGTTTCATAGAAGCGATCGCCTGTGCCTAACAATATAAACTGACTATCGGTATAAGCCATAAACCGATCCAATACTTGCAGCATTAAATCAAGTCCTTTTTGATCTACCAGTCGGGAGACCATTCCTGTTAAAAACGTGTTTTTATTTACTTCAAAGCCTACCTCTTCTTGGAGAGCAATTTTATTAGCAGCACGTTTTTCTAAGGTATCGATAGTATAAGTTTGAGCAATGTATCTGTCATTAGCTGGATTATAAAAGTTCAGGTCAATACCATTAAGAATACCTGTTAACTTACCGCTAATAAAAGACATTAAACCATCTAGGCGTTCGCCATAAGCTGGTGTTTGGATCTGACCTGCATAAGTAGGAGAAACAGTAGTTACCCGGTCGGCAAACTGTATTGCTGCAGCCATTGTATTATGTCCCTCCATATACCAGGGACACCAAGTAATTCTTTCTAATAACCAGCGCCAAGGTCCTTGATAAGCTAGGTTATGAATAGTAAATACGGTTTTAATATCTGGGGTTTCATGCATCCAAACTGGAATCATGCCTGTGTGCCAGTCATTGCAATGAATAATATCTGGTTTCCAGCCATTCCAGCAAAACTCAGCCGCTCCATTGGCAAATAGAGTGAACCTCCAGTCTTCGTCATCTCCGTAGTAGATACGACGTGGCCAAAAAGACGGATGGCCAAATAGGTACAACGGCACGTCGCTTTTTGGTAGTACCGTCTCATAAATGCTAAAGCTTTGATACATGGCATTTCCTTCCCAGATTGCTTCTTCTGGAATTTCCATTTTGTCGCCCAGAAAGCCATAGTAAGGCATAAAGATACGGACATCGTGACCCATGGCCCGTAGCACTTTGGGTAAGGCTCCGACTACATCGGCCATACCACCAACTTTGGCTAAAGGAGCTACTTCAGCTGCCACAAATAAAATTCGCATGATTCTTTAATTTGCGTTCCCTTTTTGATGCTCAATATCGTCATCATACCTGTATGGGCGCACCTAAATATAAGTCAAAAGTTAAAAATTAAAAGTCAAAAGTCAACAGTCAAAAAAGAGTTATATCATCTTCGGTTAAACAGTTATAAATATCTGTGAAGCCTCACATCAAATTGGTATAACTGTTAATTGTTGATTTTTGAACTTTTTTATTTATTTCAAAAATTTAGTTAAATCAAATTCTGCTTCTGGCTGAGATTTTTGATATCTCTGGGAAATTAAGACTAATAAAAGTCGTTCTGAATAATCTACTGCACCCCGCATTTCATCTCGTAATATTTCTAACCCTCCATTGGCATACTCTTCAAATATTTTAATGTAATTTTCTTCTATTTCTTCATTTGTTGGAGAGAGAATTTGTGTATCTTTTGTGTCGGCGATCGCGATTAATTTAATAATACTGTCATATCCCCTAGACCAAAACACTTCAATACTAATTGGACCTGGTTCTCTTTGAGAAATTTCTGTTAGTGGAACTCGGTGGTTTTTCTTAATGGCTAAAGATGCGGCAAATACCATTACATCAGCATAAGTTTTAAAAGGAGCTGTTTTTTCTTCTGACTCGGTTAAAGCTTTGACTAAATCTGCTTTATCTCTGGCAATTCTAATTCTATTCATTACTAAAAATTAAATATATTAATCTGTTCGAGATGTGTAAAATTTTCAAAATTATAGATTGAAGCTATGAAGTTTTTACCGAATAATTAAGGTTGAAATTCTCTCCTTTAAAGGAGAAACAAGCGGTCGTTAGCGCAGCTTCCCGTAGGGTGGGATGGCGATCTTCGGAGCGGGTCTGTAAGAACGGGTCTCCTCGCCATATCCAATCGACCAAGAGAGAAAAATTTTTCCTTAAGCGTCAATCCTCTCCTTGAAAATAATTAATAATTATTAATTATTAATTGTTGAACTATTTCTTCCCATTTATCGATATTTGTTACATAAATTCTGGTTCTGACTACGTCTTTTAAACTTGCTCCGACTGTCTGTAAAGCTGTTTCAATATTCTGGATAATTTGTACAGTTTGTTCATAAGTGTGTGTACTCATAATTTTCCCAGTTTTATCGGTAGCAGTAGTACCTGAGACATAAATAAAATTACCGATTTTTACTGCACGAGAATAACCCACAATTGCTTCTCAAGGTGTGTTAGTTAAGATGTTTTTCCTCAACATTTTTAATAGTTTCTATTTAGTATTATTTTCTTTTGTCCACAATAACATGATTTTCTGCTCAAAATCTCCTTTAGTTGCGCATTTTTGATCTCGTTCGAGTGTAATTTGATTATGAGAAATTCCATAACTTTTGAGTAAAGCATCTACTACTTCTAATAAGTCAGCTATTTCTATGGCTAAATCAGCGTTACTTGCTGTTGCTGCTTCTTGGGCTTCTTCAATAAGTTTTTCTCGTAATGCTTGGCGATATTCTGTTTCTGAGAGAGTGATAGTTTCACAGTCTAAACCACTTTTACGGATAATTTCGGGAATGCGATCGCGTACTAATTTATTATATTCTTGAGGCATAATTGTATTACTTTACCAACTAATTGTTATTGATTGCTTGAATTGATATAAACTACTGTATCTCAAATTAAAATATATACCAAGACTTTCAATTATTAATAATTAATCATTAATTATTAATTATTAACAATTACCTCTTCTTGAAAAGAAGAGGATTGACGCGGTAGGGAAATTTTTTTCTTGTTTCTCTTTGTAGAGCGACAACTCGCGGCGCATCCAAGGAGAGGCTTTAAACCTTAATCATTCGGTAAAAAGGGGGATATTTATCTTGTTTATCTATCGTGCTATAACTAAATTTATTAAATTGAAAATCATGTTTTTTTGTTTGGATATATAGCTTTTTTTTCCTATTTACTTCATAACTTATAATTAATAATTTCAGTTTTTAACCGTCTCCGTTTAAGAATAAAAAACATTGATATTTATTTTGATAACAAGATTGAATAAAAATCAGAGGTAATTATTAATTGTTAATTGTTTAACGAGTAAATTATTGCTTTAGCAGCGGTCATTAATTCACTCTATTCAATCAAACGGTTAGAAGCAGATATATAATACCATTTTCAAAAAATATTGCTACATTGGCTATTCAAGGTATTAGGTGTTAGGTGGTAGGTGGTAGGTGGTAGGTATAATAAATAAACAATGAAGATTTTTCAATTCCGTTAAGCATCTATATTTTACTGTAACAATCTTTCTTGAATTTGGCATAAGGCGACTATCAGGAAAGTAGTTATAACTAAATTTTGTTTTGGCTTTACTTACTAATTTTGTGGAATATGATAAGATTATTCTAGTTATTTAATCCTAGTTAAGTGTGAATAAATTGTTCATCAACTATTTAAAAAATGTAGGCATAATTTTATCTATAGTTTTTCTAAGTCTACTCTTAAATGCTTGTTCTGTAAAAACTAATGTAGTTGCTAGTTCCGATGGAGTTTATAAATATAAAACTATCCATAATCCGGAAGGTATTGGGAAATTTTATCTAGGTCGAGAAATAGCTAAAGTTATGGGTCATGAAGGTGCTGCTTGGTTAGAAAGACCTAGCAGAAGTTATAGAGAAAATCCTCAAAATGCTATCGATCGTCTTGATTTAAAATCTACAGATGTTGTGGCAGATATTGGTGCTGGTACTGGTTATTTTACTTTTAGAATTAGTCCTTTGATTCCTCAAGGTAAGGTAATTTCGGTAGATATACAACCGGAGATGTTGGAGTTAATTAATTTTGTTAAAAATGAGGAAAATATTACTAATATTGAGACGGTTTTAGGGGATGTAGATAATCCTAATTTGTCTCCTTCTACTGTTGATATTGCTTTGTTAGTTGATGCTTACCACGAGTTTGAATATCCGCGAGAAATGATGTTGGGAATAGTTGCTGCTTTGAAGTCTGGTGGGCGGGTTATTTTATTGGAATATCGGGGTGAAAATCCGATGATTATGATTAAGGGTTTGCACAAGATGACTGAGGAACAGGTAAAAAAAGAAATGAATTCTGTGGGTTTGGTTTGGCAAGAGACTGATGATTTTTTACCACAACAACATTTTTTAGTGTTTAAAAAGTCTGATTTTTCTCGAGCAAATTACAATTAAATAGCTAGATTTCTCATAGGAGAGCTATTTAAATTCTCTCTAATTGAAAACGAATAATAATTTATTTTTATGTGAAATACTATTTTTTTGTTGAATAAAAAGTCATGTGTATGGGCGAGTTAACCCTTATAGTTAGATTATCTCACAATTATTTGGAGAATGCAAGGCAAACAATCTTGCTTGATGATTTTAGGTGCTTCACAAGATGAAAATTTATCCGGTTTTTCAATAGAGCGTTGGCGGAGCAAGTGCGGTAGCTACATCGCTATCAATCAATAACTAATAAAAATTACCTCAAATCTGGTTATATCTGGGTCTTTTATTTCTCTAGACTGTTTGTGGCAGTGAGTGCTGAGTATTTCATATATTTTTCTTGATTGAATAAAAAGTCAAGTGCATAGGCGAGTTAACCCTTATAGTTAAATCTTCTCACAATTATTTGAGCAATGCAAGGCAAAAAACCTGGGCAATTTTTGGTGCTTCACAGAATGATAATTTATGGGACTTTTCTTGATTAGCGATCGCTTCTATCAAAAATGCAGTTTTGAGCACTCCCAGTATCATCTCCGATTTACCGGGACGAGGATGTCAAATTTGTGTCTTTTATTTCTCCAGACTATTTCATAGATATTTCTTGATTGAATAAAAAGTCAAGCGCATAGGCGAGTTAACCCTTATAGTTAAATCTTCTCACAATTATTTGAGCAATGCAAGGCAAAAAAACTGGGCGATTTTTTAGGTGCTTCACAGAATGACAAATTGTGGGGTTTTTCTTTATTAGCGATCACTTCTATCAAAAAAGCAGCTTTGAGCACTCCCAGTATCATCTCCGATTTACCGGGAGAGGATGTCAAATTTGTGTCTTTTATTTCTCCAGACTATTTCATAGATATTTCTT
>NZ_RCBY01000022.1 GCF_003838195.1 Okeania hirsuta | reverse complement strand
AAGAGTTAGAATTGTTGGGTTGCGCTCCGACGCTTAACCCAACCTACTGGATACTGCATATCTTTCTTGAAACAGGAAGTATATTAATATGAAGTTTTCTAATTGCTTAGAAAGGGATAATATCTATGGTTTCTCCGGTACGATGGTTGTCTATTCTCACTATTAATAGTCTGATATTATTTAGTGTGAGTTTCCCTCTCCTAATGTTGCCAAGTATTGTGAATAAGGGAGAAGTTGCTGCTCAAACCAACCCTGATGCTGAAGCAGAAAAAGTCTTTGATGAAGTAATGAAACTGTATAAGCAAGGTACAGCAGAATCTCGGAAGCAAGCCATCGCTAAATGGGAAGAAGCGCTATTACTATTTAGGAAAATAGGTAACTTGAGGAGGGAAGCAGTTACACTCGTTTGGATCGGTTATGTCTACGATAGCTTAGGAGAAAAACAAACAGCACTCAATTACTTAAATCAAGCATTACCTATATATCAGCAAGTAGGCGATCGCCGTGGGGAAGCAAGCACTCTCAATAATATTGGCCTTGTCTACAATAGCTTAGGAGAAAAACAAACAGCTCTTAATTACTTAAATCAAGCATTACCTATAAGACGGCAAGTAGGCGATCTCCGTGGGGAAGCAAGCACTCTCAATAATATTGGCCTTGTCTACAATAGCTTAGGAGAAAAACAAACAGCTCTTAATTACTTAAATCAAGCATTACCTATAAAACGACAAGTAGACGATCTCCGTGGGGAAGCAACCACTCTTACAAGTATTGGCAGTGTCTACGATAGCTTAGGAGAAAAACAAAAAGCTTTTAATTACTTAAATCAAGCATTGCCTATATATCAGCAAGTAGGTGATCACCGTGGGAAAGCAACCACTCTCATAAGTATTGGCAGTGTCTACAATAGCTTAGGAGACAAACAAACAGCACTTAATTACTTAAATCAAGCATTACCTATATATCAGCAAGTAGGCGATCAGGATGGGGAAGCAAGCACTCTCAATAATATTGGCAGTGTCTACAATAGCTTAGGAGAAAAACAAACAGCACTTAATTACTTAAATCAAGCATTACCTATATATCAGCAAGTAGGCGATCGCCGTGGGGAAGCAAGCACTCTCAATAATATTGGCCTTGTCTACAATAGCTTAGGAGAAAAACAAACAGCTTTTAATTACTTAAATCAAGCATTACCTATATATCAGCAAGTAGGCGATCAGGATGGGGAAGCAAGCACTCTCAATAATATTGGCAGTGTCTACAATAGCTTAGGAGAAAAACAAACAGCACTTAATTACTTAAATCAAGCATTACCTATAAGACGGCAAGTAGGCGATCGGGATGGGGAAGCAGGCACTCTTTTTAATATCGCTTGGCTCAAACGAGACCAAGGCAAACTCACTGAAAGTCTAACTTTCATAGAAAAATCCCTAGAAATAATTGAAGACCTCCGTACCAAAATTGCTAGTGTTGAACTCCGCGCCTCCTACTTCGCCACCGTCCAGGATAGATATGAATTCTACATCGACTTACTCATGGAACTCCACAAACAAAATCCAAACCAAGGTCACGATGCTAAAGCCTTTTACGCCAGTGAACGCAGTCGCGCCCGTGCTTTCCTCGAACTCCTCAACGAAGCTAGTGTCAATATCCGCCAAGGAATAGATCCCAAACTAGCAATGGCAGAAACAGAGCTGCAACAACAACTCAATGCCATCGAAACCCAACGCATCAAACTCCTTAGTGGAGAATACACCTGCGAACAAAAAGCCAACATCGAACAAACAAGAGACCAACTCATAGATGAATACAACCAGTTACGCATCAAAATTCGTACCACCAGCCCAAATTATGCAGCTCTAACTGAACCTCAACCCCTCACTCTCAAGGAAGTTCAACAACAAGTATTAGATGACAACACCTTACTTCTACAATATTCCCTGGGTGAAGAAAGCAGCTATTTATGGGCAGTCACCAAAGATAGCATCCACAGTTATCAACTTCCTCCCCAAGCAAAAATCAAAAATGCTGCTATAGAGTTGATGGTGAGAATAACAAGTCCACGAGAACGCAACGACATAGCAAAAGTTGATAGTGCTGCCGATGAGCTGACAGAAATTCTGATCAAACCAGTTACCGATAAATTAAACAAAAAACGTTTATTAATAGTTGCCGATCGCTTCTTACAAGAAATTCCTTTTTCCGTCTTATCAATACCAAATACCGATCAAGAAAGTGATGGTTATCAACCTTTAATAGTTAACCACGAAATAGTAAATCTCCCTTCAGTTACTACTATTGCAAATATCCGCAATAGTACAAAATCTCGGAAACTTGCCCCGAAGAAAGTGGCTATTATTGCCGACCCAGTATTTAGCCCTGATGATGCTAGGTTTACAGGTAAAACTACCACAATATCTACAGCAGAATCTCGGAGTCGAGCTTTCCCCCTAGAGGCACAACAATTAGATAGGGCTGCTAGAGATGTTGGTATTAGATGGGATAGACTTCCAGGTACTCGCACTGAAGCAGAAGCAATTATGGCTTTAATACCAGAGTCGGAACGCACTCAAGCTTTTGATTTTCAGGCCAACAGAGAAATAGCAACCAGTCAGGAATTAGCCCAATATCAGATTGTACATTTTGCCACTCACGGTTTTGCTAACGGTAAGCAACCAGAATTGTCAGGGGTTGTCATGTCGTTAGTGGATAAAAACGGCAACTGGCAAAACGGTTTCCTCCGACTGAATGATATTTTTAATCTTAACTTACCAGCAGAATTAGTAGTATTGAGTGCGTGTCAAACAGCTTTAGGGAAGGATATTAAAGGAGAAGGTTTGGTAGGTTTGACAAAGATATTCATGTATGCAGGGGCAAAACGGGTAGTAGGTTCGTTGTGGGTTGTTGATGATTCTAGAACAGCAGATTTAATGTCGCAGTTTTATCAAGGAATGTTAGACCAGAGATTATCACCTGTGGAGGCATTGCGGGCAGCTCAATTGCAGATGTTAGAGACTGAGATAAGTCCTTATTATTGGGGAGCATTTACGTTGCAGGGGGAATATGATTCAAGATAGTTTAGAACTGATACAGCAAATTCCATCAGGCGAGAGGTACGCCACTCCTCCCTAGCTGTAATATCATCTCCAGATAATTAGTGATGAAAATACTTCTGTCTCCTGTCTCCTGTCTCCTGTCTCCTGACTCCTCCCTAAGTGATGAAAATACTTCTTTCTCCTGTCTCCTGTCTCCTGTCTCCTGTCTCCTGTCTCCTGTCTCCTGTCTCCTGTCTCCTGTCTCCTGACTCCTGTCTCCTGTCTCCTGACTCCTCCCTATTTATAACTGATAACTGAAAATGACTACTTTATTTTATCGAAACTTTAGATTATTAATCCTGGCAATATTGGTAATTCTCACCTGGGGAATTTCAGCTTTTTTCACATTGCCACGACTTGAAGACCCTGAATTAGTTTCTCGTCAAGCGTTTGTCACAACTTTTTTACCTGGAGCTGATGCTGAACGAGTAGAGGCGTTAGTTACGGAAAAAATAGAGGAAGAATTATCTGAAATTGAGGAAATTAAAACCTACGAATCAGACTCTAGAGCGGGTAGTTCGATTATCGATATTGAACTGTTAGACTCCGTTGAAGAGGCAGATGCTGATGCGGTTTGGTTAAGAATTAGAGAGCGATTAAATAGAGCTGCTCCTGAATTACCTGTGGGTGCGAGTCCACCACGACTAGAGGAGGTAGAAGTTAAGGCTTATGCTTTGATTGCAGCTTTAATTTGGGAACAAGATAGCGAACCGAATTATGCAATTATTAACCGTTTATCTGAACTGTTGAAAGATGAATTTTTGGGATTATCGGGTACAGAAAAGGTTGATATTTTTGGCAAGCAAAATGAAGAAATTATCGTAGAAATTGACCAGGTTCAGTTAGCTAGTATTGGGTTAACACCTCAACAATTATCAACGCAAATTCAACAGAGCGATGCTAAGGTTTCAGCAGGTATAATGCGCAGTCAAAATAATGATTTACTATTAGAAATAGAATCAGATTTAGATTCTTTAGAAAGGATTCGGAGTATTCCAATTAATTTTAGCGAACAAGGACAATTTGCTCTCCTTGGCGACATTGCTGAGGTGAGGAAAACTATTATTAAACCGCCCAGAGAATTAACATTAATTAATGGTCGTCCTGCTGCTGCATTAGGGGTATTTGTCGAATCAGATTATCAAATAGACCTTTGGGCAAAAACAGCAGAAACAGAAATTGATAAATTCCGCGAACAACTAGGCAAAGGTCTGAAACTAGAGATGATTTTTAATCAAAGTAATTATATTGAAAATCGTCTAGATAGTCTGATTTTAAATTTGTTTATTAGTGGCTTTCTAGTATTTGCAATTACAGTCTTTTTAATGGGTTGGAAATCTGCAATTGTTGTTGGTTTAGCCCTACCTCTATCAACTTGTATGGTGTTAGGTTCGATGGGATTGTTAGATATACCTCTACATCAAATGTCAATAACTGGAATAATTGTAGCTTTAGGGCTATTAATTGATACAGCAATTATTGTGGTTGATGAAGTTAGTCAAGGTATAGCTTCAGGTCTAAAATCAGAAGTAGCAATTACTAAAGCAATTCATCATTTATTTATGCCTTTAATGGCATCAACTTTAACTACAGCTCTGGCGTTTTTACCAATTGCAATTATGCCTGGTCCTTCTGGAGAATTTGTTGGTAGTATTGGTATTAGTGTGATTTTAGCTGTTCTTTATTCACTATTAATATCAATTACAATCAGTTCAGCAATAACAGCAAAATTATACCACAATCCAGACCGTAATTCCTGGCAAAAAACTAAACAGCCATGGTGGAAAACGGGATTTTCAAATTCTTATTTAACTCAAATTTATCAACTAAGTTTACGCAGTGTATATAGTTCTCCTTTGTTAGGAATATTATTAGGTTTAATTTTGCCAATAACTGGTATAGTTCAGCTAGGAACTCTGCCCCAACAATTCTTTCCTCAAGTAGATAGAGACCAAGTACAAATTGAATTAGAATTGCCGGCTCTCACCTCAATTGAAAAAACAAGAAATACTGCTCTACAAGTCCGAGAGCTAATTTTAAAGCACCCAGAAATTGATGAATTACAGTGGTTTTTAGCCCGTAGTTCGCCCAGGTATTACTACAACTTAAAAGCAGGTAAAGAACGGTATCTCAATTATGCTCAAGGATTTTTGCAGCTAAATACGATCGCTAAACCAGAATTAGTTAACAGAATTCAAGCAGAAGTTGATAGCGCATTTCCTAAAGCTCAAATTTTAGTGCGACTATTGGAACAGGGACCTCCTTTTGATGCACCAGTGGAACTACGAATTTATGGTCCCAACTTAAACCGTCTACAACAAATAGGAGAACAAGCAAGAGCGCTATTAGCTCAAACTCCGAAAGTAACTCATACCCGCAGCACCTTAAACGATGTTCGACCTCAACTAAAACTGTTAGTGGATGAAGAAGAGATTCGTTTAGCAGGACTAGATCGCGCTACTGTTTCGGAACAGTTAGATACTTTACTAGAGGGAAATTTAGGAGGTTCTATCCTCGAAGGTGTTGAAGAATTACCAGTGCGGGTGCGAGTATCAAATACTCAAAGAGGAGACTTTAACCAAATTAAATCCCTAGATTTACAACCGACTGGTTCCAGTCTCAATCAAAATCGCCTGAATGCAACTGACACAATACCTCTATCAGCTTTAGCAGAAGTAGAATTAGAACCACAATTTTCAGTCATTAAAAGGCGTAACGGTAGAAGAGTAAACTCAATTCAAGGTTTTCTCGCTGCTGGGGTTTTACCTTCAGAAATTTTCACAAAATGGCAGCAAAAGTTAAATGATGCAGATTTTGAAATACCATCTGGGTACTGGTCTGAAATTGCTGGAGAGGCAGAACAACAAGGCAATGCTCAAGGAAATCTTTTCTCAACTCTCCCAGTTATATTAGTATTGTCAGCCTCAATTTTGGTGTTATCCTTAAATTCATTCCGAGCAGCTTCCATAATTGGTTTAGTTGCTATTTGTGCTGTAGGATTAGGATTTTTTAGTTTATGGTTATTTGGCTATCCCTTTGGGTTTATGAGTCTGATCGGCACATTTGGTTTAGTGGGAATTGCCATTAACGACTCAGTTGTAGTTATGGCTGCCATCCTGGAAGACCCAGAAGCATCTCAAGGCAACCGTCGAGCTACCCGAAAAGTAGTCCTACGTTCCACTCGTCATGTAATTGCTACAACCTTAACTACAATGATTGGGTTTGTGCCCTTATTGTTAGGAGGCGGTAGTTTTTGGCCTCCTCTAGCTATAGCGATCGCTGGTGGTGTTGGCGGTTCAACGTTGGTAGCTCTTTATCTTGTTCCCTGTTCGTATTTACTTCTGGCGAATTTTGGTAGAAGTAATACCAATTCCCCAAAATAATGCTATACTTCATAAAAACTTCAGTAGACATCTCCAGAAAAGAGGGAACAGGGAACAGAGAAGAATAATTAATAATTTCTGGATAAGAATTGATTTTATTTTTAATTTTTGGAGATGTCTAGTTATATAAAATCCGGTTAAATAACCTCACAATCAATAGACCTAGAAAAGAGAGAGTAGAGAGTAGGAAGCAGGGGTTAAGGATAAATAATTGATAATTTATGTAGAACAATTGATTTTATTTTTTATTATTGTCTAATAGTTTAAAATCCTGATTATGACGTTATTGGATCTATGTGCAATTAGGCGGATTTGGTATTATTAAGTAATAATAATGGTTCAGTGATTTTTGCAACGATTCTCGGCACTAAAACAAGATATCTTATGTCTTTGAACCATACTCACTACTCCGTACTTTCAAGGATATGTAGCAATAATTTTTAGATTTGCTATAATAAGGAGTACTGTGGGAAGTGTAGAAAATGTGGGGACATTGGGAATTTTTGGGAAATAGCGGGTGCAAGATGCTCCATAGATTTTGTTGAGAGCAGAAAAACCGATCACTGATAACTTATAACTGAAATGGCTACCTTATTTTATCGGAACTTGCGATTATTAATACTAACCATACTAATTATTGTGGTCTGGGGAGTATCATCTTTTTTAACATTGCCACGACTTGAAGACCCACAATTAACTTCCCGCGTTGCAGTCATTACAACTTTTTGGCCGGGAGCAGATGCAGAACAAATAGAAACATTAATCACAGAAAAAATAGAAACAGAACTATCTGAAATTGAAGAAATTAGAATGACAATTTCAACTTCTAAGGTAGGAACTTCAACTATTAGTATTGAATTATTAGATTCAGTTAAAAAAACAAACGCCGATACAGTTTGGTTAAGAATTAGAGACCGATTAAATCAAGTTACAACTCAACTACCTATTGGTGCAAGTAAACCACAATTAGAAGAACTTAAAATTAAAGCTTATGCCATGATTGCTGCTTTAACTTGGGAACAAGATACAAAGCCAAATTATGCACTTCTTAGTCGTTTATCTGAATTATTAAAAGATAAATTATTAGCATTACCAGGAACAGAAAAAATCGCCACAATTGGTAATCCTCAAGAAGAAATATTAGTAGAGATTGATGCAGCTCAGTTAGCTAGTATTGGTCTCACACCCCAACAATTATCAGCCCAAATTAAACAAAGTGATGCTAAAGTTTCTTCCGGTCAATTTCGTAGCAAAAATAATGATTTACTTCTAGAAGTTGATGCAGATTTAGATTCCCTAGAGCGGATTATAAATATTCCAATTAGCTTTAGTAAACAAGGGCAATTCACTCTACTTGGCGACATTGCTGAAGTCAGAAAAACAATTGCTGAACCAGCAAATGAACTAGCATTAATTAATGGTCTTCCGGCTTCTACTTTAGCTATATTTGTAGAATCAAATTATCAAATAGACCTTTGGGCAAAATCGGCAGAAGCAGCCATAGAAAAATTCCGGCAAGAGCTTGGTCAAGGTCTAAAACTTGAGATAATTTTTAATCAAAATAATTATATTCAAGCTCGTTTCAAAAGTCTGATGTTAAATCTGTTAATGAGTGGGATACTGATATTTGGAATTACATTATTTTTAATGGGTTGGAAATCTGCAACTGTTGTGAGTTTAGCATTACCCTTATCAAGTTGTATGGTTTTAGGGATAATGAAGCTTCTGAATGTTTCTGTAAATCAAATCTCAATAGTTGGATTAATTGTAGCTTTAGGATTATTGATTGATACAGCAATTATTGTTGTTGATAGAATTACTAAAAATATGGTTTCTGGATTGAGCGCTGAAACTGCTATAAATAATGCAGTTAATCATTTATTCCTGCCATTAACTGCATCAACTTTAACTACAGCTATAGCATTTTTACCAATTGTTTTAATGCCTGGTTACGGTGGAGAATTTGTTGGTGGTCTTGGCATTAGTGTGATTTTAGCTGTTATTTCTTCTTTAATATTTTCTCTAACTATAGGTTCTGGTTTAGCAGGCAAACTATATCATTATTATTCGCATTATATTCAACGAAAATGGTGGCAAACTGGGTTTGTAAATTCATCTTTAAATCAACTTTACAAAGTCAGTCTAAGAAGTGTATTTAGCAGTCCATGGTTAGGAATATTATTAAGTTTAATTTTACCGATAACTGGTTTCATTCAAGTTAGCAGTCTCCCCCGACAATTCTTTCCTCTAGCAGAAAGAAATCAACTACAAATAGAATTAGAACTACCTGGTCTAAGCTCCATTGAAAAAACTAAAAATACAGCTATAGAAGTCAGAAACATAATGTTAAAACATCCAGAAATTGAAGAAATACAGTGGTTTTTAGGACGTAGTTCTCCTCGGTATTACTATAACTTAGCATCAGGTAGACAAGACCCAAATTATGCTCAAGGAATTTTACAGTTAAATTTAATTGCTAAACCAGAATTTGTTAATGCACTCCAAGCAGAAGTTGATACCGCATTTCCTGAAGCTCAAGTTTTGATTCGACAATTAGAACAAGGACCTCCTTTTGACGCACCAGTAGAAATGAGAATTTATGGTCCTAACTTAAATCGTCTACAAGAATTAGGAGAACAAGCAAGAAATATCTTAGTTCAAATTCCTAACGTAACTCACACCCGCGACACTTTAAGCGAAATTCGACCCCAACTACAACTACAAGTGAATGAGGAAGAAGTTCGTTTAGCAGGATTAGATCATGCTACTGTTTCACAACAGTTGGAGACCTTGTTAGAGGGAAAGTTAGGAGGTTCAATTATTGAAGATACCGAAGAATTACCAGTGCGGGTGCGAGTATCGAATGCTCAACGGGGAAACATTAGTCAAATTACATCTCTAGACTTACAACCGACTGGTTCCAGTCTCAATAAAAACCGATTTAGTGCAACTGATACAATACCCCTTTCAGCTTTAGCAAAAGTAGAATTAAAGCCAGAATTTTCTCTTATTAAAAGACATAATGGCAGACGGATAAATTCAATTCAAGGTTTTGTTGCTGCCGGGGTTTTACCTTCTCAAGTTTTGCAGGAGTGGCAACAAAAGTTGAATGATTCAAACTTTGAGTTACCATCCGGGTATTGGTTGCAAGTTGCTGGAGAGTCAGAAAAACAAGGCGAAACTGAAGCAAATTTGTTTGCTACAGTACCTTTAGTGTTGTTGTTAGCAACTTCAATTTTAGTTTTATCCTTAAATTCCTTCCGAGCAACTGCCATTATTGGGGGAGTCGCCATTTGTGCCATTGGTTTAGGATTTTTCAGTTTATGGTTATTTGGTTATCCCTTTGGTTTTATGAGTCTGATCGGAACATTTGGTTTAGTGGGAGTTGCCATTAATGATTCAGTAGTAGTTTTAGCTGCTATCCTGGAAGATCCCAAAGCATCTACAGGCAACCGTCGAGCTATGCGTCAAGTTGTTATGTGTTCCACTCGTCATGTGGTTGCGACAACTTTAACCACAATGATCGGGTTTGTTCCTTTGTTAGTACAAGGTGGTGACTTTTGGCCTCCTTTGGCGATAGCGATCGCCGGTGGTGTTGGTGGTGCAACGCTCGTTGCTCTCTACCTTGTTCCCTGTTCGTATTTATTGATGGCTAATTTTGAGACTTTAGGGAGTAGGGATTAGGGGAGTAGGGGAGCGGGGGAGCGGGGGAGTGAGGTAGCGGGGGAGTAGGGAAAAAAAGATTAATCTTAAAACTGTACCTCTAATTCTGACTCCTGTTTGCGGAGCATTCCGTCGGCAATTCTGTTTGCGGAGCATTCCGTAGGAAATTCTTACGAAATACCCTAGCTATTTGTAGCAAACATTTATCAAATTGGTATTAGATATTTATATCTATCGTTTTTCCCTTTTTTTCAATATTTATCCCCTCTTCCTTCTTCCTTCTTCCTTCTTCCTTCTTCTTTCCTGACTCCTGACTCCTGACTCCTGACTCCTAATTATTTAGCACATTAATAATCTCTTCTGGGTCGAGACGTTGTGTATAATCTGGGTTAACAAAAGCATGAATAATTGTACCATCTGAGGCAACTACATAAGTGGCAGGAATTGGTAATTCAAAACTTTCATCACCGTTGTAAGCTGGTAAGTCAATGCCAAAACTTTGATATATTGGGCGTAATTCTTCGGGAAGTTGAAATACTAAACCAAATTCTTTAGCAACTTGATTTCCCCTATCGCTTAAGACTTCAAAAGTTAATTCGTTTTTCTCTGTTGTGGAAAGAGAGTTGTCTGGCGTTTCTGGAGAAATTGCGATTAATTTTGCTCCTAATTCTGTGATTTGTGGCAAATACTTTTGTAAACCTCTTAATTCCATATTGCAATAAGGACACCATCCGCCACGATAAAAGGAAATTACTACAGGACTTTCTACAAGTAATGAATTTAATTCTACTATTTTACCTACTGCATTTGGCAAGCTAAAGTTAGGAACTTTTTCCCCTACTTTTAAGCTATTGTCAACAATATCGGAGTTAGCTAAATCAACTACCGCTTTATTCATTTTTTCCTTTGCATCTTCTGGTAGTTGGGCTTGTATTTCAGCTTGGAGTTGTTGTAAGTTTTTGGTTAATTCCATGGGATTTTCTCCTATTATTTAGAATGATTGTTCCAATTAAGGCAAAAAAAATTGGCGTTGGTAAATTAGGGTATGATATTAATCTTAATTACTGAGGAGTCAGGTAGTAAGGATTCAGGTATGCAAAATAGGAATAAGAGAAAGAGTTGATGAGGGATCGCCTACAACGCTGTCCACTAGAGACTGTTCAAAGAATTCAATCACAGAACGCCCCTGGCGACGACAGGTTTGTACCACAGTTAATAAATTAGCTGTGTGTTGAAATCTTTCCATACTTCTGGAACCACCACTAACTTTTCGTTTGGTGATTGCCAACCGTCATGAACGTTCTGCTAGATTATTATCAGGAGGAATCTCTGGGTGAAGTAGAAAATACCACCATTGGTCTGCTTTCAATTTCAAAGTTCGTAACAGTTTCCCTGCTTCATAGCCTGCTTTATGACTCCATTGTTTGAGAGCTAATTCTACTTTGTTTTTAAATCCAATCGCCCACTCATCATAAATAGCCCGTTCTTGGTTCTTTTGCCAGATACTATAATGTTCAAATCCTTCATCAATTAACTCTTTAAAAGTTTTTCCTATCTCTTGATTCAACTTACCTGGTAGTTGAATTAATCGTTGAAAATGACATCGTAGATGAGCTAAACACTTCTGTTGGGCTTGCACTGGATAGCCATTATAAACACTCAGATCATCACTACTGAGAACACCAGCATATTTATGCCCCAACTGAGATTCCAGTTCGGCACGTCCTCTGGTATCGGAAGCCCGGAATAAACAAAAATCTTGATTGGTAAACACCCACAACCATTCCTTCACTCCTTTTACTGGCCAAGGTGTTTCATCTACATGAATTGAAGGTTGTTCTATTTTCACCCATTCTGAGAGTTCTTCTACATGAGGTTTAATTGCTTGCTCTAACCTTTGATTGGTGTTCACTAAAGTCCCTAAGCCAATCTCAATTTTCCCTAATTCCCATAACATTTCTTGTTGTTTTTCATAGGGTAAATGTCCATAGTTTCCCAACCATCCTAGGAAAGCTTGTAACTTTACCCCCAAATCTTGCCCTGGTATCATATCTTCAGACCAAGGTGCTGATGTGACTGTACCACACCTCAGACATTGACACTTGTGGCGATGGTACTCTATGATTTCAATAGGTTTGTCCACCAGTTGGGCTACTTGTTGAGTTTCTACTTCCACACTCTCATCTAAAAATTCTGCTTGACCACAATGACTACAAACAGAGTGTTGCAATATTTCTATTCTGTCTATTCTAGAAAACCCTTTGCGAGTCTTACCCTCATGGCCTATTTGTCCTCCTGGTCGCCTCTTCTTTTCTGAGGAACTTAGAGACTCTTCTTTTGGTTTGGTTTTTTCCGATTTTTTCAGTAGATCGGTTGATGGGGGTTTGGAGGAGTTCTTACTGTCTAGGTTTTGATTCTGTTCTAATTTATCAATTTGTTTTTGCAGTTTCTCTATCAGTTTTTGTTGAGTCAACAACATTTCTACCAGTTCTTCCTTTGACAACTGGTTGAGGCGTTTACGATTTACTGGGCGCTGTGATTGACTCATGCTTTTACTTTACCAAGGTTTGTTTTTTTGTCAAGGGAACCGTGAGTCTTGAATTTTTCTTCTGAGAATTCACACTGCGATCGCCATTATACCTGAATCCTTACGTCAGGTAAGGGGAGCCGTCGGATTGGCGAGGTACAGGAATCAGGAGTCAGGAGGAAAGAAAGAAGAAAGAGGAATAGAAGGAGAAAGTTTTTTGTTTGCTGGCGCACAACGCATCCTATCGGAATGAAGGGCGCAAACTTTAACACGGAGCGCAGAAAGGAGTTCTATCGACCTCTTACCCGGACATGATATCATACCTCAAATCACCAATGCCAAAAAATTAAAAGTCGGTAAATTAATCTATAGCAACGAACAAGTTACTTAGGATATAGAGTGATAATGAACCTCAGACAGGGAAATGTTTTCCCCCAGATGAGCTGTTGCCTGTTGCCTGTTGCCTGTTATAAAACAGAAAGAGCCATTCTAGCTATATCTTGTAATGCTTTTCGGTCAGGATTAACTTTAGAAATTACCCGTAAACCTTGTAAGCAACAAGTAAGAAATCTGGCTACGGTAGTGCAGTTATGTTTCTGACTAATTTCACCTTTCTCTTGAGCTGTAGTTAAAGCTTTTGTAAGTGCATTTTCAATCTGTTGGATCTTGGCAGCAATTTGTTTAGCACTGTCTGGGTTATTGCCACCAAGTTCAACAGCAGTGTTTGTAATTAAGCAGCCTTTATGATCTTCATCTGTTACTGCAGAATCAATCATACCATAAAAGATATCTACAATGGTTTGTTTAGAAGCATCATAGGCCTCTAGCTTAGTAATCATAGGTGCTACAAGTCTAGAGTCGTAATAGGCGATCGCTTCTTGAAACAGAGATTGCTTATCGCCAAAAGTATCATAAAGACTGCCTCGGTTGATACCCATCTTATCAACTAAGGTTTGTATGGAAGTCCCCTCATAGCCATAACACCAGAAGGTTTGCATTGCCTTCATTAATACTTCATCCCTATTGAACTCTTTCTGCCTGCCCATTACCTTTGATTTTAACTGCTCATATTTTTAAGATAGCAATTCTGGAATGATTAGTCAAGTATTAATAATTTAGAATTTAGAATTTAGAATTTAGAATTTAGAATTTAGAATTTAGAATTATACCATTTTGAAAAAAGAATGTTACGAATAAGATGTCTACTAATTATCCGGACATGATATAAAGCACATTCCAAGTATATGAAGGAAGTACAGATATGAAAAATTAAATGTTCCTAGTGCGAGCATCTTGCTCGCTTCGAGGTGTACCTCATCTCCCCATCTCCCCCCACTCCCCCAGCAGGGCTGTTTCATTCTCGATAGACACGGGGACGCGGAGACACACCAGACACGGGGATGGAGGCTTTTAAGCGGCGTTGAACCAAATATTCTCTCAGAGCTTAAAGACGCTTATTGGCTCAAAAATCAGCAAATTTTGGCAAATTTTACCGAAATATTTTGGTTTAAAGCCTCCCCTTGATCGGGGATAATAAATGAAAATTTTCCTGTTCGTCAATCCTCTCCTTGAAAAGAAGAGGTAATTCTAAATTCTAAATTCTAAATTCTTGAAGGTTCCACTATCCCATAATCTCCTGTTCTCCCGCGCATCTTTAATATACAATACTTTAAAACAGCCCTGCCCCCACTCCCTTACTCCCTTACTCCTAACTGGGCAAAGTCCTCAGCATCTAATGGAGGAATGCTAGTTAAAGCCAGATTTTCTGCTACATGGTTAGGAGATTTCATGCCAACTAAGGCCGAAGATAAACCAGGCACACTGCGAGTAAATTGGAGAGCGCGTACTGCATCTGTTTTCAGATTTTCGCCAAGGTAATGAATAATGTTTTGGGGAAGTTGCATGAGGTTTTTAGCTTGGGCGATGGACGCACTAGCGATCGCATTAATACCCAATTGGTTTGCTGCGGTAATGGCAGGTAAAATTTTGCCGTCTACAGGTTGAGTAGGAGTGATAAATGCTTCTGGCATTGTCAAATTTACTGGCAGTTGAATAAATTGAAAGCGATCGCTTTTTCCACCTGCTACTTCTTGCGCAATAGATTTTGCTTTAGCTAAGTCTATGTGTTTTGCATCTGTTGGTGGCACTCGAAAACCTTGCCAAGTAGCTATTCCATAAGCAGTTATTTTGCCAGCATCAGCAGCTTTTTCTAACACTGCAAAAACAGCTTTCAGACGACGATAAAATTCATCCGGAGGAATAATTCCCAGTTGAGTTTCTGGATTATGTAAATAATAAATATCAATGGTTTCCACTCCCAAGTTTATTAAGCTGCGCTCTAGTTGGTCTTGAATATATTCTGGGTGCATACAGTGAATTCCTGCCACCATATCTGTCATTTGAACATTAAATTTGGAGTTATCTACATACTCTTGTTTAAACCATTTTTCTCTTTCTCGGTTAGGAATAAAACCGCCCTTGGAACAAATAATTAATTCTGCTCTCGATACTGTTTGTGATTCTATTAAATGAACAAGAGCTGCTTTAACACTCATTTCTCCATGTTGAGACCGATAATTAATAGCAGTATCTATTAAATTTATTCCGCTTTCTACCGATTTAATAATTGCTTCTGTGACTAAATTATCTGTTGTGGCATCTGATGTTCCAAGATATGTGCCGATACCTATTGAACTCATTATTAAGCTATTAATTTCTCGGAAGTGTTTTTGAGGACATTCTGTTTGATGGAGTTGAGCATAAGACTTAGTTGCTGCTATTGTTGCTTTTCCTGAAATCACTATTTTATTCCTTGATTTTTTTTCAGTTATTAATATCTTGAATACTGTTTTGCATTTATTAAAAAATCTATGTTATCCATCAATTAAACGCAAAAATAAGCCCCTAAATTTATTGATGGCACGGGAAATAATTGGTGAGGAAATAAACTGAATAATGAACCTGAGACAGGGAAAAATATTTCCCACTGTTGCCTCACACCGAGTTCGCTACCAAGTGTGTCTAACGTGCGTTGTGCGCCAGCTAAACAAAAAAACTTTCTCCTTCTATTCCTCATTTCTTATTCTTTCTTCCCTCCTGACTTATGACTTCTGACTGATGTCTAATAGACATCTCCAAAAATCAAAAATCAAATCAATTATCACACAGAAATTATCAATTTTTTCTCCCTACTGCCTACTGCCTACTGCCTACTGCCTACTCCCTCTTTTCTAGAGATGTCTAATATTCATCAGCTCGTATTACCAATAATACTCTGGTAGTTTTATTGATATCTTCTGGTGCATCTGACAGCATAATCATACTTGTATCTAGATAGTCAATTTTCCAAACGTATTCTACATCATCCATGATAACTTTACCCCCATTATGTTCACCTTTAGGATCGTTTTCTGACGTAAAATTAGAAAAATCTTGAATTTCTTTAAATAGTTGTTTTTGCTTTTTTCTGGGTAATGCTAATACTTGCCTACTCATTTTGTAATCTCCTAAACTTTTATCCCCATTTCTAAAGCGATCGTTTAACTTAGCTATTGTTGTTTTTTTAACTTGTTCTTCTGTAGTTCTATTCCACAATTCTTGAGCAGAATATACTAAAGAATTGAATTTCTCAAAGACACTTCTATCCCAACATGAAACTGATTCAATTTTTGTTATTAAACTTGACCAATTTATTTGATTCTCAATTTTTATGGCTCTTTCGGGCTGAGGTTTATCTTCTATTAACAGTAGAGTTAAATATGGCATTTTTTGCAGTTTATATAGAGGAGAAGGTAAAATATCTCCACCATAATGATTAATCCAGATGTGATAAATATAATCATTTCCAGATAACCTGAAAAGTACATATAGTGGTGCAACAAATACAGAACCTACTTTTGTGATGAAAACTCCTGCTTTAGCAGTAACCTTTACAGAACTTTCTAAACTCCAACTTTTCCCAGGAGACACTTTTAATAAAAATAATGGTTCATAATCTGTTGTTAACCCTTTTCCTGTAGACAGAGGTAAAAAAATTTGATTTGTTCCAGAACGAGAACTAGTTAAAATCCAATTCCAAGTTGACGTACCTACTGGAGACTGACTAAATATCTTCAAAAAATCATCTGGTTGAGATTCATGGCATTGTTTACGTTGATTTAAGAGTTGTTTATTTCTGCTCATTTTTTCTATAATAGTTTGATTTTAAAGATTTTTTTAAGCTTCCATATTTTTATAGTTAACATTAACTGTGCCTTAATTTTTCGACTTTGATTGGCACTTGAAATAAACTATAGAATAGCAATTTACTTCTTAAATTTTATAATAGCTTAACTACAGAAGAAAGAAGAAAGTAAAAAAATTAATTAAGATTTCAGTTGATTTTGGCTACTAGATTTTATGATGACCAGTTTTCTACCTGACTCTATGTTGAGTGTTTTGGCCAGAAGTTCCTGTTGATGAACTTAGTTGAAGTAGTAAAATTTTCTCTTAGTGTAGGTATTAAGTATTACACAGTCGATGGTAGATGAAAAATATGAAAATTTTGGAAAAATATGGGTTCAAATTTATTTGGTTGATTTAGGTCAGTAACACAACTTAAAACTTGATATTTTTATACATAGCTAAAACTTATAACTACAATTTCATTTAATCATTTATAAATCATGGTATTTATTAATTGATTTTATGATTATTTGCATATAACTATTTTTAACTTATTTGTTTGATATATAATTTTTGATAAACTAAGATAAAAAAGTTTTTGGCAATTATCTTTAGCCAAAAACTTACTGGGATAAGTAAGTAATGTTTCAAAAAAAATCTATATTTTCTTAATGTAAGCTATCAGCTATCAGCTATCAGCTATCAGCTATTTTTTAGTTTTAGATCAAAGCTTTATTAATTAAGTCAGAATTAAATCTGACTACAAAAGCTGACTTTAAAGTCTATATTAATTTCTACTCCCTCTTTAAGATTGGGATCTCATTGCTGAAAGCTGACAGCTAATAGCTGTTTGCGCAGCAGTCCGCAGGAAATGCTTACTTCTTAATAGATTGGCGATCTAGCAATCCTAAATAATTCGTGATAAGTACTTGAGTAATTGTAGCTATTGACAAATTAATTCTTTCTCCCTACTCCCTACTCCCTACTCCCTACTCCCTATCTTTCTCCTCACTCCCCTACTCCCTCACTCCCTCACTCCCCTACTCCCCTACTTCCCCACTCCCAACTTACAGAGGTGATGGGCAAACAGACAAATAAATAAATTTGGGCATCGTCATCTTTTATACTTCTCAATTGCCCATCGCCCATCACCAATATAAAATTTAGTTAATCATCCATACTATCTATACTGAGGGGCACCATATCACCATTATTCGTAAGTCCTAATAACATCGATTCATTTGCTCGTATCACTTTGCCAGTAAGCACACATCGTTCCTCCTGTTGGGCCGTTGCAGGAAGACTAGCTCGAATATCCGAATGGGAAAACTGTGGCCGATAATCTCCAGACTTTTGCTGGACATAGTTCCAGAGGATATCTCGAATCAAAGCTTGATAGCCCTTATTATTAGCCAGTCTTTTCAACCTATCCTTTAACTCCCTTTCCAAACGGATGCTAGTAACTTCCATATCAGTAGTTGAAGTTCTAGGAATTGTGTACATGATTTTTTTTCTCCTTAATTTTTAGGTAGACATCTCTGTAATATTAGTGTAGTATAAAAAAGGTTAGATTTGAAACCCAACTTTTTGAGAGCCTTCCTGTGAACTATTCATTTATTCAAGCCATCCCTCTGTCAGAAAACAACCTATTTGAAGGTTGTAGGACTATTTCATGGCTGATGTTGGGAGAAATATTATGTAATGGAAATGACTTTGGCATTGATTATGGAGGTTTGGAGCTACTCGAAAAATTTAATCATATTTTTCAGATTGAAGGGCCAAACATTAGGTCAAATCAATTTCTCAGAAGCGGGAGGTACAGACCAAAAAAATCTGTACATAAGTCAGACTAAAAGGTATAAAAATCTTTTTTCTAGCCCCCGCTTCCGAATAAGTAGAAGCAGGGGTTGTTAGTTTTAAATAGGACCGGGAAATATAAAAATAAAATTAATTTTTGAATTCGGACAATTAAAAAGCATTAAGCATTTCAGTAGTTCAGCAATCAGCGGTCAGCTTGGCGCAGACTGCTCCGTAAACAGATACCTAATTATATTCACAAATTTTTAGGCTGAAGTACTGAAGTGCTGAAGTGCTAATAGCTAATTAATTGAAAAACCAGTTGCTATAAAAAATCTAAAATTTTAAATTTAGGAGGTAAAGCAGTGACCAGCATGACTCAAGTATTAAACCAATCTGTAGTCGTATTTTCTCAGAACTACTTACCCATGACCCGCGTAAATATCAAGCGGGCGATCGCTCTGCTGGTGACTGGCAAAGCTGAACCTCTAAATTTTGATAATGGTAGTGGCTGGGCTGTGCGTTCTCCTAGTTTGGTCTTATATGTGCCGGAACAAATTCGCCTAACGATGGCCTCCCAAGAACGGGTGTGGAAAGTTCCTCCAGTCAACCGCAGGGAAGTGTTAAAGAGGGATCATCATCGTTGCCAATATTGCGGGGCTACTAAACGTCTCACCTTAGATCATGTTATTCCTCGGTCTAGGGGTGGTAAACATAGTTGGGATAATGTAGTTACGGCTTGCGAAAGGTGCAATGCAATGAAAGGTAATCGTACTCCTGCTGAAGCAGGGATGAAATTATCACACCAACCGAAAACACCAATACATCCGACTATTGCATTTGCTGAACAGTTCTGGCGCGAACGACAACACGAGGTTTAGAAGCTCTTATTTTTTTACTGAAGCAGACCTAAAAAGTTGTCTATAAGTTTCGTTAGTTCTAGGAAGTAACTAGAGCTAAATTTTGATGTCGTTATTTTGAGCAGAAAATAGTCAAAATAATATCCTATATCAGTTCACTTTCACTTTAAAGATGTCAAAAATAGTTTCAAATTACATAAGTGAAATAATTTCCTGAAATTACTGTGGCAGCAAAGTTTGGAGTCTATAAAATCTAACTTTTGACTTTTGACTTTTGACTTCCGTGAAACGGTATTTTGACTTTTGACTTTTAACTTCCGTGAAACGGTATTTGCGCCAGATGTTCCTAACAAAACTAATTTCAATAACTGCAAAGAGTTTTGAGTTTTGAGTTATAGATTACAGTACTTTTGAGGGTAGTGAGGTACAGTTATAAGATTTATTTATTCCTATATTCCCTGTTGCCTGTTGCCTGTTGCTTGTTGCCTAGAGCAATAAAACTTTGTACCTCATGCACTAGAAAACTGCTGTAATTACTCAATAACATCCGAAGCTCTTCCAATTAAAAAAGGAGAGACCACCGGGAATGCTAAAGTTAACTTATACTGAATCTGGCTTTTATATGGAGCGTTTGGCTCAATCTCCCGAACAGTTGATAGCACTGCGGGTAATCTTGGCTATGCGAGTTGGTCAAAAAATTGTAGTTGAACCAAGTTCTGCAGCTTTTTTGCTACCTGTAAATTTACCTGAGTTGTCGATGTTGGAGATGGCTATGCAAAAGGAGGGTGGAGAAGATATTGCCTTTTGTGTTGCTGATGATGAGTTTGTGGAAGTTAGTTTAGGAGGAACTTGGATAACAGTAGATCCAGAATATGAGAATGGGATTTTTATTACTGCGTTGAGCGATCGGATTGAATTGTTACTTTTTAAGTTGTGGCAAGCGACTGAGGCAAATGCATCAGTGAGTCAGGAAGCCAGTGATTGTTGAAATTGTCAATAGGCAATATATAGAACCCATTTGGTATCTATTTAAAAATAGAGGAGGAGATGGGGGGATGGGGAGATGGGGAGATGGGGAGATGAGAGAATTTTTCTACCTACTTACGTTATCGGGTGGCGCGGGGTCGCATTAGCTTTTTCCCCTATTCTCGTTCCTGAATTTCCACAACTTATGATGACTGAGGACTGCAACCAAAAGCATATACCGCGTGCAAAGCTCCCACTCAGGGGTTCTATATAAGTAATAATGTAGGGATGCTCCATGGAACATCTCTACAAGAATTTCAGGCAATATTCTCTTTTTTGTCAGGAATGCGATCGCTAATTATCCAAAAGTAGTTTCAAATTAAAAATTAGACAAGAGGGATAAACTATAGATTTAACTTATCGCGTCAGTAATTAAAATTATTTATTTTAATCAAACAAGATACGATTTTCCCCAAATTATTACAAAATATTTCACGCACTTGCGTTTTTTCAGCGATTTGGTATCATAATTTGTACATAGTATATGATGTTATTCTTGTAGCTAAAAGTAAAAAATCCTCTATTTAATCAAGCTACAACTTAGTATTTACGTTAATATCACCTCCAATATTCACATTGTTTGTCTGGTTGGATAACTTGAAAAAAACAAATTTTAGATAAGTAGAAGTGCTTAAGTAATCATAGCCATTGACGGATTAATTTTTATAAGGTAGGAAAGTAGTGATTCAAAACCGAATATTTCAGGAATTGTCATTTCAGTTGTCAGTTATCAGTTGTCAAAAATAATAGGTGTTGCTGAATTAAGGGATGAATATAAGTGGGGTGGGTATCCTGCCCATCCGAAAATATAAAGAACGGGAAAATATAAAGAACAGGAACGGGCAAGATGCCCATTCCACAAAACTATTAAAATCATCAGAAATATCCTAGCTATTTGTAGCAAAAATTTATCAATTTGGTATTACCAAATAATTAATAATTAAATAATTCTGGTTTAAAGCCTCCTCTTTTAAGGGGAAAAAAAGTGCTAGGATATTTCCTTATATTCAATCAAGAACGGTTTTAACCAGAAGTAATTATCAATTATCCATTATCAATTATCAATTAATGAATTCTTCCTTCCCTCTTATAATATGTATTACAGGGAATTTACTCTCTCACAATTAGAGTTTTAATTTAATTTGATACTTCAGGAACGAGTTGAATTATTCAAGTCTATAAAATCTGTAAATCCTAGTGCCTTATTGAGATAAATTTTGGCTGAAAATATTCCTTTGGCATTAGAAATTGATACAGAAAAAGCTCGTTTCCTGACGGAATGCTCCGCAAACAGAATTGATTATTTCTCCAATTATTGTGGAACTCAGAAAATACTTTAACCGCCAAATTAGTTTATTTTCTGGCACAGAATTTAATGTGGATAAAAGTAAGGGATTAACGGGAAGATGTGATTTTATAATTAGTTATTCACCCAAACAGTTAGAAGTAACTGCTCCTGTGGTGAAAATTGTTGAGGCAAAAAACGATAATATTAAATCTGGATTAGCTCAGTGTATTGCGGAAATGGTGGCTGCTCAATTGTTTAATCGATAGAAAAATAATCAAATTTATTGTATTTATGGAATCGTTACAACAGGGAGTAATTGGAAGTTTTTAAGGTTTACAGAAAATCAAGTGGAAATTGAAGCGGGTGAGCATTTTATTGGGAATTTGGAATATCTGTTTGGCATTTTAATTTATATCATTGAAAATAGTTGTTCTCATTAATTGTTTCGTAAAATAGGGGGTATTATAGCGAGTTTCATTTCAGTCAAGTACACTGCTAGCAGGCAAAATTACTATAGTAATAAGTAGAATTATTTAAGTCTGTAGAACTTGTAAATCCTAATCTCAAAATAATTTTATAATTAAGATAACACCAAAATATCTATTCCACCTGAGCGCAAATTAAGCAAACATAAACATTCACTATTTGTGAGATTAAATCTTTGCTTTAAGTCTTTTGAAAACTGGTTTAATTTCATAACCAATAGCTTCTGAAATTAACTTGCATTCTTCTGAAGTAACAAATTTTCTGACATATTCAGGAAATTTTTCAGGGATGTAAGCTTCTTCTAGCCACTGATGAAATTCTCCCAGTAATTTATAGGGATAAATATTAGCAAGCTGTTCACCTCTTTTATCTGGATAATGGTGAATATACTGTTCAAAATCTGTTTCATATCCGTTCTGTTTTAGCCAATGACACCAAGTTCTACCAACCGAAATGTCAATAGTTGCTCTATCATGTAAAGAGACATTGTTAGATTCCAAATTCCTCATTAATTTACCAACTTCTTCAAAAACACACCATCTACCTTTTGGTAGTTTAGTTTTCTCTTCAAACAACCTTAAGCGTTCGTACCAAACACGTTGGTAAGGGTGCAATTTTATAGGTTCCTGAATAGCAGGTTTTTGATTTGTGAAAAGCCATTGCTCGACCCATTCAGACACCATCATTTCAAATTCAGGTGAAAGCCACATCGCAAAAGAAACAGCAAGCTTAGGATGAATCCAAACTTGTTGATTTTTACCTTCTCCTTTTTTTCCACAAGATGATAAACCTCAACTCTTGTTTTATCAGACAAAAGCTCTATGTATTCATTTGTTCTATCCTTTTCAAACCAGCTATTGGGGTTTTTATACTTTCCTGTTTTATTTTTGTATGCTCTCGCTAATTTAGTTGCGTTGATATAGCCGTCAGAATGGCGTTGAGTTACTACTAATTCCCCAACAGAGTGTTCAATGTAGTGCATTCTAATTTATCCTTTTTTAAATAATTTACTTAATTTGTAAAATAACATTTGTTTATAATAAATAAAAGCAAATATAGGTAGCATTTTCCGAACTGAAAAGTTCGTCAACCACTAATCATAGAATAAAGTTTTGCTGTGGGGATAATTTACTGTAATTTTAATCTATGAAAAAATATTATTGATATCGAGCAAGTATTATTAATTAGCCATAATAAAATATTTTCTCTGATAAATTTCTCCACTGCTCCCTGTTCCCTGTTCCCTGCTGCTTAAAATTTTTATGGTGGGTATTCAAAGATACATGGTAAGCATTTCCTGCGGAATGCTGCGCAAACAGCTATTAGCTGTCAGCTCTTAGCTCTTATGAGGGGATTTTAATATATAGATTTAAAGGCAGCTTTTAGGCGTAAAATTTAATTCTCATTCAATGAGTAAAGCTTTTATCTATAACTAAAAATAAGCAATAGCTGATGGCTGATAGCTGACGGCTGAATGCTTACGATACATGATATGACACGAATTAACTCTCCTTTGAATATCTCAAATCCGCTAATAACTTTATGAATACAATGAGCAAAATTTTCCCAATAATGCTCGTATAGACAAATAATAATTCCAGCATAATTGGGATAGACTTAACAAAGTCAGAAGTCAGAACTCAGAACTCAGAAGTCATTTTTGTAACGGGAATCTGAGCAAAGCTCCAAAAATATTTCGCCTTAAAAGGCGGGGTTGCGCGACCCATATTATTTTGATAATGTGATTTTATATCTGTACGATTTAGAGTTAAAATCCTATGATTTTATTTAATGGTAAAAACCAAAACTTACTCATAATGAAAGTGATGATTAAGTAGGTAGTTAAACAATTAATAATTAATAATTAATAATTAATTATTACCTCTCTTTGAAAACGGATAGGATTGACTCAAAGGAAAAATTTTTCTTGTTTATCCTTGAAAGGAGAGGCATTTTACCTTAATTATTCGGTAAAACTAAACGTAAAATAACTACAGCAAGTAAATTTCATCAAACTATTATGAATTCTAACTTTTTCTTTAACCCATCCCTGTCAAGACTCCCCTTAATACATCTGCACTTACCCGGTCTGTAATCTTGACCACACCCACCCCAGTCGGTAAGACAAACCTAACTTTACCCGCTTTTACCTTTTTATCCGTCTGTAAAGAAACCAAAATTTCCTCAATATCCAACCCACTCGGCAACCTCGTCGGTAAACTAGCTTTTTCAATCAAAGCTAACTGACGGCGATCGCTCTGTTCATCCCACATCCCCAACTCCACCGCCAACCGACTCGCAGCCACCATCCCAATAGCTACTGCTTCACCATGAGTCACCATAGTATAACCAGTCAAACTTTCCACAGCATGACCAATAGTATGACCGTAATTCAAAATTGCCCTTAATCCCGATTCTTTTTCATCTTTCTCTACCACATCAGCTTTACTTTGGCAAGACCTAATCAAGATTTCCTCTAATAACCCTGGCGTGAGATGATTAATTTCATCAAGCTCCTGACTATTCTCCATTTTGGCAAATAATTCCGCATCCCAGATAGTTCCATATTTAATAACTTCTGCCATTCCACCCCGAAACTCACGCACAGGTAAAGTTTTCAATACTTCCGGGTCAATTAATACGAGACGTGGTTGGTGGAAAGCGCCGATGAGATTTTTACCTTGGGGATGATTGACTCCCGTTTTTCCCCCAATAGCAGCATCCACCATTGCTAATAGAGAGGTGGGAACCTGCACTACATTCAAACCTCGCAACCAAGTCGCTGCTGCAAACCCAGTCATATCCCCAACTACCCCACCACCCAGGGCGACCATTGTCGAAGACCGTTCCATACGGTGTGCTAAAGCTGCATCGTAAATATTATTTAGGGTTTGAAAGTTTTTGTATTGTTCTCCAGCAGGGAGGGTGCAGTGAGAAACATCAAAACCCGCTTGTTGGAGAGAAGCGATCGCTCTTGAGCCATAATGACCAAATATTTCTGGGTTGGAGACCAGCAAGACCTTTTTGCCCAAGTTGAGGGGTTGCATTTTTTGGCCAAGTTTGTCGAGGTTGCCAGGGGCGATCGCTATTTCATAAGATTTGGAGGGTAGTTGAACGGTGATGGATGCCATGGATAATTTCAGACTTTGCTATTTTGAACATTAAATATTAGACTTAATTTTATATTATTCGCCATTTTGGAGAAAAGTTAATGACTGTTGATGGAATTATTGCTTTCGTTGTATTGTTTGTTGGTGGTTTAGGTGTAGCTACAGTTTTAATGTTTGGCTTGCGTGCTGTTAAGTTAATCTAGAATTTTATGTTAAGCATTCAGTAGTCAGCCATCAGCTATCAGCTATTGGTTTTAGTTTTAGATAAAAGCTTTAATAATTGAGTCGGAATTAAATCTTACTACAAAAGCTGGCTATATTAATTGAAACCTCCTTATGAGAGCTGAGATCTAATAGCTGTTTCCGCAGCATTCCGCAGGAAATACTTACATTTTATGAGTTCTCCCGTTAGACGTTTTTTAATAGTTTAGCGGGAGTTTATAAGATACAAAAATCAAATATGAAAATCAAGTTACTGATTTAAAATTATTTTATGAGGATGATTATTTTGAGTGCTTAGAAAAGATAATTAAACTGCTAAATAATTGTCAATTAGAGAGCATAGATTATGATAATTTAATTGCAGAGTTAGAAGCCTTGGGTAGAAGTTAAAAAAGCACGGTTGAAAGTTTCGTGATTTTAATTATTCAACATCTTCTATTTTATCAATATTGGGAAAAGGAAAGAGATGATAATTCTAGACATTGGCAGACAGAAATTTTAACATTTCGAACTCAGTTGGAACTAAAACTCACAACAAATTTACGGAATTATTTAGTTAATAGATTAGATTATCTTTATGGTAAAGCCAGAAAAATTGCTCAAGTTAAATCGGAACTGAAATTACCAGAAATTAACCCTTATACTCTCGAACAAATACTTGATGAAGATTGGCTGCCAGGACAAATTATAGATTAGAAGCTACCATCGGTTTAGTTATTTTGATTTATAAAATTATAGATATGCACGAATACACAATTATTGGTTACGACAGAAAAAAAATTATTACTCCTTAGCATTTTTGAGTGGAGTTTTAAGTCCATTTTTCGTAAGTTGGATGAAACAAGTATTAAATCCTAGTTAAAGTAGCTCAAAAACTTGAATCTAAACCTTAGAAAAAAGTTGATTTAGTTCCATTTAGCACCGCTGTATTATCAATGCAAATCAAGCTCCTTGTTTACAGAATTTTGTATATAGAACCCATTTGGGATCTCCTGACCTAATCATAAGCCTTACAGTTTCTTGGTTTAATCATTATTGGCATAAATAGTTACTAAAGGCTATTACCTAGACCTAAATTGCTCAAGATATTAGCTACTTCAGAAGCTAATTTAGCTTGAAAAAGATACGGTTAGGGGTTCTATAGAAACTATAGATTTTCTATATGCGGGACACGGTGTTTATTGCGATTGAGACATCAATGTAAGAATGATTGCAGCCAATTCATAATAGTTTTACTAATTTTATTTTCTAACAATACGCTTTCAACTATTTTATTTTTTCTGGAACTTGTCTAAATTAAGTTATATACTGTATTTGATATTTGACATCTCAAAAGCGGAAAACTCAGACAATACTATTTTTCCTTCTATTGTAGATAACTAAAGTCTTATTCCAACTTCGGTCTGGCAATATAAATCAGGACAAAACATAATTTAGTTAATCCTTAAAACTTAGTTTTTGAAGGTAATAGCTAATATCAAATATGGATAATTGATGAAAAAACTATACAAGGCAAATCTCCCTACTCCTCACTCCTTACTCCTTGATTTATAGCAGTTGCCATAACTGTATTTGACATCTCAAAAGCTAAAAACTCAGACAACGCTATTTTTCCTTCTATTGTAGATAACTAAAGTCTTATTCCAACTTCGGTCTGGCAATATAAATCAGGACAAAACATAATTTAGTTAATCCTTAAAACTTAGTTTTTGAAGGTAATAGCTAATATCAAATATGGATAATTGATGAAAAAACTATACAAGGCAAATCTCCCTACTCCTCACTCCTTACTCCTTGATTTATAGCAGTTGCCATAACTGTATTTGACATCTCAAAAGCTAAAAACTCAGACAACGCTATTTTTCCTTCTATTGTAGATAACTAAAGTCTTATTCCAACTTCGGTCTGGCAATATAAATCAGGACAAAACATAATTTAGTTAATCCTTAAAACTTAGTTTTTGAAGGTAATATCTAATATAAAATGTGGACAATTGATGAAAAAACTATACAAGGCAAATCTTACCGAATAATTAAAGTTTAAAGCCTCTCCTTTCAAAGAGAAATAAGAAAAAATTTTCCTTTCAGTCAATCTTCATTGCTTTTAGGGAGAGGTAATTATCAATTATTAATTATTGAATACTCCCTACTCCTCACTTCTTGATTTATAGCAGTAGTCATAACTGTATTTGACATCTCAAAAACTGAAAACTCAGACAAGGCTATTTTTGCTTCTATTGTAGATAACTAAAGCCAACTTCGGTATTTTTTCTTCCTTCTTCCTTCTTCCTTCTTATCCCAATTTCCAAAGCTTAACAGTTTGATCGAAACTACCACTAGCTAAAATTTCTCCATCAGAACTAAATGCAACGGAATTAACCCATCGAGAATGCCCTTTTATAGTGCGTAAAAGTTTCCCTGTTTCTAGATGCCAAATTTTGATAGTATGGTCGCTACTTGCACTAACTAAAGTTTGATTATCTGGGCTAATAACTACAGAATTAACATCATTAGTATGACCGCGTAAAGTGCGTAAAATTTTTCCTGTTTCTAGTTGCCAAATTTTAATATTTTTATCGCTACTACCACTTGCTATTTTGTCGCCATCAGGACTGACAGTCACAGATAAAATTCTGCCATGATGACCGACTAATGTGTAAATTTCTGTTCCAGTTTCCAGATTCCAAGTTTTAATATTATTCTGACTTCCTGTGACTAATATTTTCCCATTCAAACTAATATCAACTGCATAAATACTGTCAGAATGACCGCGAAAAGTATGTAGCATTTTACCTGTAGGTATATGCCAAATTTTGATGGAATCATCGCTACTGCCACTCACTAATTTTTCTCCATCAGGACTAATAGCAATAGAAGTAACTCGCATAAAATGACTTTGCAAAGTTAGTTCTGTTTCAGTTGCTAAATGCCAAATTTTTATCGTCCCATCATAACTACCACTAGCTAATATATTTCCATCTTGGCTGAGAGCGATCGCTACTACATCATTAGTATGGCCTTCAATTATACCTAATTCTTCTCTTGTTTCTAAATTCCAAACTTGAATAGTACCATTACCATTACCACAAGCTAAAATTTGACCGTCTTGACTAATAACTACAGAATAAACTCTTTCTGAATCTGTATTAAAAGTTTCTTCTAAGGAAACTCCATTGGGCAGACTTAACTTTAAATATTTGGGATGAATCCGAAAATAACCAACAAAATGACTACCTCCTATAGCGAGGATGAAAATTATTCCACCTACTAGAAATTTGCCTTGATTTTTAGAGAAAAATTTCTCTAGATTATCAGATTTAATTTCCTTTGACCGCTCTGGAGAAAATAAACCGGAATTAAATTGTTTTGGCAAATGACTAATAATTTGAGTAGCGCCAATCCCCAGAAGTAAAATTGCACTACCTAATAAGAATTTGCTTTTTAATGGATGATATTTTTTTTGTATCAAAGATTGAGATAAATCATCTTTTATCTGTCTCCACTGATGTAGAATAGTCTGATAATTTTCTGGATGTTGTTGTGAAATTAAGTCATCAATAAAATCTACTAATTTTGGGGATATTTGAGAAACTTTATCTCGCCAATTTAAGGTCTTAGTATCAGAATTTAAAAATGTAGATGCAGGCTGACCAGTTAGGAAGTAAATAAACATATATCCGAGAGCCACAAAATCAGATTGTGCTGACTGTAGCTCTAGAGAAAAATTAGTTAATGTTAATTGCCCATTGGGACGGAGAATAATATTACTAGGTTGAATATTTTGATAGAAAAATTGTTTTTCGTGTAATAAGTCTAAGATTTCTATGAGTTGATTTAACCATTCAACAGCTAATTCTTGATTAATGGGTAAATTGTTTTTTCCCAACCAAGTTTGTAGATTTTCTCCAGGAACTTTTTCTCTAACTAAACAGTGTAATTTTTGATTACTGTTTCTCGGTATAAATGTAAAATAACTACCAGGTTTGACTTGAGGAATTCCAGGATGATTCAGTTGCGCTAATATTTTGGCTTGTTGTTGAAATTGAGAGACAGATTCAGGACTATTTATATGTAATACTTTGAGAATTTCTGTGGTTTCTTCTCTTTTAACTTCATAAATAGTTCCCCAGTCAAGAACCCTAAGTTTTTTGACAGCTTGATATTGTCCTTCAATTAATAATTTGGAGCCACAAGCTGTACAATATAAAGGATTATTCTGATTTTCTGGGTAGAAGCAATTAGGATTAATACAGTAGCTCATAATAGCTGTCTAATTCAGTAGAGCTTTTTTTGGTGTTTGAAAATCGAGTGAAGCTTAATGATTAAGCTAAGACGCATTTAGATTTTATATTCTCTGTTAAGCTAATATACACTTATTTTGAAAATAGTAAAAATAACAAATAAGATATTTCCAGCTACTATTACTATTTTTAAAGTTAATATCTATAGCAGGGAACAGTGGTGCGACCCCGCGTCGGCGTTTTGCTGCGCAAAAATGCTGCGCAGAATTCCGTAGGAAAAAGCTTTAAGTCCTCTGTAAGAGGCAAGGTATTCTCGCCATGGGAACGCTGACCAAGAGAGGGAACGCGCACTCCTGTGAAAGAACAGTGGGAAAAATATTTCCCCTGATTCGGAGCATTATGAGTCTATGTCCTCACCTACCTGTCTATTGCTATATAATTCACAATTTAAATGTACAATAATTTAGGGAATGACCAAAATAAAGAGATAAATTTTTTAAAGCCTAAATAGCCGATTAGACTTTAAACTTATCTAACTATAATATTTGTCTACGTTATATTTCGTATGTATATAAAATATTTATCAGGTAATCAAAATGTTTTGCCGAGTTACATCAATTTTTTGTCACATATTCAGTGGCAACTCAGAAACTAAATAGTCAACTTATAGTCTAACTTCTAATTAAAATCATACCTAACCTAAGCAATCAGCCACTTTAGGCATTAATATCATGTCCAGATAATTAGTGATCAAAAAAAACTTTCTTCTCCTTCTCCTCTTCCCTCCTTCTACTACTGACTCCTGACTCCTGACTCCTCTATTTATAACTGTTTAACCGGACATGATATAACTCAAAATTATTATAGTATCGTAGTATAGTCTTTATTGAATCGTTAGTTTCATTTCAGCGCATTCTACATTATGCTACGCGTAACATAATATTTGTAAAATAGTAGTTTTATAGCTAAAGTTTAAATAATTTGACCATCCTTAACTAACACCAGATATGATTGAATTAAACTATAGTTACCTAAACGCATCAGAAGGCCAGCACTATAATCTATGATGAGCGTGTCTGGATGAATGATGCGTGTATAATTATGATTCGATGTCATAATTAGACACAAATATTAATAGTTTATCCAGTATAAATTTTAGGTAAATTTAGTTATAATAGTCAATGTAGTCAAGGAATTAACAATAACTTTGCTAGTAATTGAGGCCAAATTAAAAGGCAGTCAAAATCAGTACAAAGTTTTAGATGAAATGATTCTCACAGGTCAATTCATCAGAAACAGTTGTTTGCGCTACTGGATGGATAATAAAGATGTTAAACGCAATGACTTACAAAAGCTTTGTTCTGTACTAGCAAAGGATAGTAATTTTCCTTGGGTGAAAAAGTTAAACTCTCAAGCAAGACAAGCATCAGCCCATAGAACATGGCAATCAATACAACGATTCTACAAAAATTGTAGACTGAAATTACCAGGTAAAAAGGGCGATCCAAAATTCAATAAATTCACTCGTTCAATAGAGTACAAATCAACAGGTTATAAGCTATCTCCAGACAGAAAGAAAATTGAATTTAAAGATGGTTTTCAAGCTGGTGTATTTGAATTGTGGACAAGTCGCGATTTAGTCTGGTATTCAGAGCAACAAATAAGTCGTGTAAGAGTTGTGAGACGAGCTGATGGTTATTATTGTCAATTTCTAGTAAATGTAGAGAGAAAAGAAACTCATAATTTTCAAGGCAATGTCGTAGGAATAGATTTAGGTTTAAATACTTTTTATACTGATAGTAATGGTAATGTTGTAGATAATCCTAAGTATTTAAGGAAGTCGGAAAAACGACTAAAAAAGCTACAACGGAAAGTATCGCGCCGCCACGAGAAAGGAAAAAAGGCACAATCAAATAACTACCACAAAGCCAGAAAGAAATTAGCCAGGCAGCATCTCAAAATCAGTAGACAGCGTAAAGACCATGCAGTAAAGACTGCACGGGCGTTAATCCAATGTCACGATTTGGTAGTATACGAGGATTTGAACATTGCTAACCTAGCTAAAAATCATCACTTAGCTAAATCTATATCTGATGCAAGCTGGTATCAGTTCACCGAATGGCTGGAATATTATGCTAAGTTGCATGGAATTGCTTGCATAGCAGTACCTCCACATTTCACATCTCAAAATTGTTCCAATTGTGGTCAGACTGTTAAAAAATCTTTGTCTGTTAGGACTCACAAATGTCCGCATTGTAGTTATATTGCTGATAGAGACCACAATGCAGCAAGGAACATTTTAGCTAAAGGTTTAGAAATGCTAGGAGCAATAGTCAACAGTACCGAGGGGCACTCGGAATCTGGGGGAGACCCAAAAGCTACGGGAGAGTCCGACCTCTGGTTTGGTAATAGTGATATTGTCCATCTAAGTCATCTCTGTGAGCGTAGAATCATCAATGATGAGAATCCCGCATCATAATCTCTGATTTGATGCCGGGAGTATGTCAATTATTTACCTATTCTGTTTTACCTATTCTGTAAAAGTTGCCTCTGAAAACTCCTAAGAGAACATCATGGCCTATTACAAATCCATCTTTTCTATCATTACGTCCTTGACTTTCCTGTACTCTTCTGCGACCCCGAGTAGAGCTATCGTAGATGATTACAGTACAGGAGAATTAAATAATCGTAGCTTTACAGAGGCAGAAAATTTACAATCAACCAATCAGATTAATTATCCAGTATCATTAACCAAATCTTCATTTCCTCTGTATATTGCTCAAGATACTGATTCAGAGGCCAATAAATCTCAAAATAACAATCAAAAAGAATCGAAATCCTCGGACTCAAAAGTTCCGAAAGCTATTCGTGTCATACTCAAGGCTCTAGGAGGACGAAAAGCACTATTTATTTTAAGCATAACATCAGTTCTTGTCACTGGTACAGCAGTATTTATCTTACTTAAGCTTTTTGACGATCATCAACCTAAAGACTTAGATCCAGAAGACTTACAATCTCAAGATCAAATACCAAAAACAACTTCAACTGATTTAAATTTAAAGGCTAACGATTCCGAACAGTCCCCCTCTAAATGGCCTAGATTCCCAGAAACCTCTTATTTGGCCAATAAAAACAATTCTTTAGATTCTTTTGTCCCCCCATTACAGAAGTCTGGAGAAAATACTTCTGTAGAAATTTCAAAACATAGTTTAAAATCCCATAATTTAGATATTAAAGCTGAAAATTTTTCTACAATTGAGAGTGAAGAAAATAACCACTATGAGCGACCAGAAAATAAAGTGAATTTATCACAAGCAAATAATCAACATTCTACAGTTGAAGACTCTAGAGATATTACTCTGCCAAATAACTATCCTTTACCAGAAGTTAATGTTGTTGAAGAATTAATTAGTGGTCTACAAAATTTTGACCCGAAAAAACGGCATAATGCTATCTGGGAATTAGGTCAAAGAGGAGATTCTAGAGCTGTTCAACCATTAGTTAATTTACTGATAGATTCTGATTCTAAACAGCAAAGTTTAATTTTAGCGACTCTCTCAGAAATAGGAACTAAAACGTTAAAACCAATGAATAGAGCTTTAGCAATGTCAATGCAAAATGACAATGCAGAAGTCAGAAAAAATGCTATCCGAGATTTAACTCGAATTTATGAGTTAATCATTCAAACAACTAGCTTATTGCAACAAGCAGAATATGACCCAGACCCTGAAGTTGAAAAAACAGCAAAATGGGCTTTAGAACAGTTAAATAGAATTCGTCCAAGGTGAGTTCAACAATTAACAATTAATAATTAATTATTAATTATTACCTCTTCTGTAATAGAAGGATTGGCTAAAAGTATTTTTTTTCCTTATCTTGGCCGATGGTTGGCCAGCGAGGAGACCCGAAGAGTGACAGAGCCGCTACCTCTTACAGAGGAGCTTTCCTATGGTCATGCTGCGCAAACGCTAACGCTAATGCCATCCCACCCTTCGGGAATCTCCAAAGATCGACCGCTTTTTCTCCATGAATGGAGAGGCTTTATACTTTAATTTTTCGGTAACCAAAAACCAATTCGTCCCCAACGACGAAACGCAAAAGCAATTTCCTGAATGCTTGGTGGAGGAGAGTCTGGCATTAAAAAATTCAACATAATTACCGAAAAATTGTGGGTATGCGCCTCCCTTTTTAAAGGGATAAAAAAAGAGACTATTCCTGATGTCAAACCTCCTTATTGCAGAGGTACTGATAACTGATAACTGATAACTGAAATGATCGGTCTTATCAAATTATCTTTAAGGTAGATCGCAAGGAATAAATTAAGTTAAAACTCCATTGATTTGAAGCCACCACTTAAGACTTATATTATGTCCGGTAGCATCGGTATTGTATAGCAAAGGAAGGCAACAGGCAACAAACAGGAAGGCAATTGAGCAAGAAAAAAACTTAAATTTCCTGTAGATATCCACGCTAACTTTTACACAAACGATACCAACGGACATGATATTATTTATATTTCCACAAAAATTGTACAAAGGTAATATATCAAGTGGACTGTGTTGAACTCAAAAATTAGGATTATAATAGAATATTTATAATTCTAAAGTAGTATTAGAGAGGGGCCACATTTTCGTGGCTAGGAATGCCTATCGAAACCATCTACGGAAATCTTCAAGGTCTAAAATCTAGCCAACTTAAACAACTGCAAAGGTTGTACCATCAGCGATTACCAAGCGATTGCCTAACTACCTCAGAATTTGCCCAAAGAGTCGCCTCAATCAGCAAAGAAGTTGGCCAACCAGTCTGTGTTTATGTCAATCGTAGAGGAAAAATTATCCGGGTAGGAATTGGCACACCCCGCCAAACCCAAATTCCTCCTCTAGAATTACCCCGTTACGGTGCAAGTCGCCTTAGTGGTATTCGTTGCATCGCTACTAACCTGAAACCAGAAGTGCCTTCAGAAGCGGCTCTGACTGCAATGGTGATTCAACGACTTGATGCTCTGGTGGTGCTTACCCTCACAGGTGAAGGATTTAAACGCAAGGGGGGTGGAGCTACTGGTTACATTAAACAAGCTTATTTAGCTCACTTGTTACCTACTCAAACAGATCGGACAGATACCAATATCCAAGAATTACCGTTTTGGACGGTATCACCCCCTCTGAGTCTGGATATGCTTGCTAAACAAGACTTTATTGACTTGATTGATGGATTAGAAGCAGAATTTGAAAGAGAATTTATTGCTCAAGAAGTTGATTCTGACCAAGATAAGGTTCTGTTGGTGGGACTAAAAACAGACAAAATGAAGGATAGGGAATTTGAAGATGGGTTAGCAGAATTAGCTAGACTTGTTAATACTGCTGGAGGTTTGGTATTAAAGACAATGCAACAGAAGCGATCGCAACCCCATCCTCAAACTGTGGTGGGAGAGGGTAAAGTCCAAGAAATTGCTCTGACTGTTCAAACTGTGGGAGCTAATTTAGTTGTATTTGACCGCGACCTTTCTCCTGCTCAAGTTCGTAACCTAGAAACTAAGGTTGGTGTGAGAGTTGTAGACCGTACTGAAGTTATTCTCGATATTTTTGCTCAACGCGCTCAGTCTCGCGCCGGAAAATTACAGGTCGAACTTGCTCAACTAGAATATACTATCCCGCGTCTTACAGGTCGAGGTGAGGCAATGTCTCGTCTTGGTGGTGGTATTGGTACTAGAGGACCTGGTGAAACTAAGTTAGAAACGGAACGTCGGGCAATTAATGCTCGAATATCTCGGTTGCAGAAAGAGGTAAATCAGTTACAAGCACATCGTTCCCGTCTACGTCAACATCGTCAAAGTCAAGAAGTACCAACGGTGGCAATAGTTGGATACACTAATGCTGGTAAGTCTACATTACTGAATACACTTACTAAATCAGAGGTTTATGCTGCAGACCAATTGTTTGCAACTCTAGACCCTACTTCTCGTCGTCTGATTATTCCTGATGCAATTACGGGTAAGCGAATTCCGATTGTGATTACCGACACAGTGGGATTTATTCACGAACTCCCACCTACCCTAATTGATGCTTTTCGGGCAACCCTCGAAGAGGTGACAGAAGCAGATGCTTTACTTCATGTTGTCGATCTGTCTCATCCTGCTTGGCAAAGTCAAATACGTTCTGTGATGACTATTTTGGCGGAAATGCCAGAAACTCCAGGACCTGCTTTAGTTGCTTTTAACAAGATCGATGAAGTAGATGGAGATACTTTAAGATTTGCTCACGAAGAATATCCGATGGCAGTATTTATTTCTGCTGCTAAAGCTCTAGGTTTGGAAACTTTGCGTCAACGACTTGCACAACTTATTGATTATGTTATTGCTTCTTGAACAAGTAGAAATTAAGATAAAGCATTGACTACTCCCCTGGCTAAAGTCGAGGGGATTCTAAGCAGATACTACGCAACAGGATAAATCCGTGTTGCTCCGTCTATTCTTAGCTGACCAAAGATAAACTCTCTGGGGACAAGTCAAAGTGCCCCTACACAGTTGGCTTAAGTTTAACCTTAGCTTTCTGCTTACTTTTGTGATTATATTTGCAGCCCCATTACAGTCTGCATTAATTAACCAATTATTACTACTTTTATACAAACCACGCTTTATTCTTTTTCCTGACGGTTTCCAATCATTGGGTTTCTCACCATAAATAGGCAGATCGTCACCATCTAAAAATGAAGCGACACTTGTATAACTCTCTTCTGTTTCTATAAATATTATTCCATATTCAGAGCATAACTGAGCTATTCTTTCTTTCAGTCTAGCTGTGGGAATTGGTACAAATTCTGAATTACTTTTTTTTCCTAATTCTATTTGATTTTTCTGACCTTTATTCCAACCAAAAACAATTGTACCAATAGAATTTTCTAAACAATGATTAATCACTATCCTGGCTGCTTTATTAATTCCATCACGGATTTGGCGGTTACGCTTTTCTGTAATGGCAGCTAGTTTATTTGACCAAAATCCAGTCGGTTGATTTTCTTTAATAGTTGATACTTGTTTGTTGTACCAACGATTCATTGATTTAATCTGTTTCCCATCTACAATTAAGCTAGTATTTACATTGGATACACAGGTCAACCAATTATTTAAACCATGGTCAATTCCTAATACATTTTCTTGATTTAATTGAGGTTTAACTATTACTTCTCTTTCATAAACAAATTCCCAATAAAAACATCTGTTTCTCGGTAATATTCTCAGTTCTTTAAGAGATAAAAATTCAAGATTACTTGGCATAGGAATATAAAAGCAATCTAGACCAAACCAGCGCTTACAGGTATTACCTAGTGGTATTCTAATTTGATTATCTTTAAGTTTTAATGCTTGTTTGGGATAGCTAACTGTAGCCATTCCCCCTTTTTTTCTATAGTTAGGAATCCTTGGTCTGTGTTCGATTGTACCTTCATTATAGGCTTTTATTAGACCATAATAAGAGCGAAATGATTCCGCTACAGTTCTCAATATTTGTTGTGCTGCTTGAGAATGTAAAACTTTATAGTGATTGTTCTTTTTGTATACCTTTTCTAAGTCATACTTGCCAATGCCTTTTTGAGACTTAAAATATAGTTGCCTGGCATAATATATTCCCATGTTAGTTAGCTTGTGAGACTGTTCGCACAAGAATTTTAAGATAGCAATTAATTCAGGATTTTTACCTGCTAAAACTTGCTGACAAGAGTACATTTGAAACAGGCGGACCGAAAACTTATTGTTGATCATAGTAACAGAGGGCTACTTTAGTTGTCTAGTCTAAATAACTCCCTTGTTTTCATCCCCACGGTTCAAACACGGGGCCTTCAACGTGGCTTTTCGGTCAAATAAAATACATCGGATTAAAATCCGACTCCTCGCCTTTCATCCATCGCTTAAAAGACGATGGCTTTCATGCTCCCGTGTTATTTAGGTAAGATAATGAGGTTAAAATAGCACGAAAACTTTTCCCTATTCCTTAACCTCAACATTTAGAATTTTTCAGTAGGCTTAAAATCTAAAATATAATTTTTTTCAGAGCAAATTAATATTAAAATTGTTAAAGAAATATTTTATATAGAAAATCTAATCTATAAATATGGCAGCTAACATAGAAATTTACACTTGGTCAACTTGTCCATTTTGCATCCGCGCTAAAGCTCTGTTAGATAAAAAGCAAGCAGAATATCAAGAATATACTATAGATGGTGATGATGTAGAACGAGAAAAAATGGCTAAAAGAGCTAATGGCCGTCGCTCTTTGCCTCAAATCTTTATCAAAGACCAACATATCGGTGGTTGTGACGATCTATATGAACTAGAGGACCAAGGTAAACTAGACCAATTACTAGAAGTTTAGTATAGTTTTCTATTTCTGTAGTTATTGATTATTTTGTGGCTGGTTCATCTAATTGGTTAAGACTTATTAATTTAACCAGGACTTACCCACGGAAACTAAATGTAGTGAGGGCGAATGGCATTCGCCCCTACTATTGCAACATTTTAGCTGTGTCAAAGCACTACTATTAAAAATATTTTGAAATAATAAACCAAATAAAGATGAAATTTGCATTCATCATAGACCCTATAGAACGACTCAACCAAGTTCACGATAGTACCGTTGCACTGATGGAAGCTGCTCAAGAACTTGGTCACGAAGTTTGGATAACGGAAATTAACCAATTAAGTACTATTGAAAGTAAAGCTTGGGCAACCCTCAAGCGGGCACATTTAATGCCAGTTGAAAGGGTAGAAAATCATTGGGTTGCTAGTAACCCTTGGTATGATTTGGGAAAAGCGATGCTACAACCATTGGAGTCAATGGATGCTGTATTTATGCGCAAAGACCCACCTGTAACAATTCCTTATCTCTATGCTACTTATATTTTAGACTATATTAATCCAGAAAAAACTTTAGTCATAAATTCTCCTCAAGGGTTACGCGCTGCTAATGAAAAAATGTATGCTTTGCAATTTAAAAAGGTAATTCCAGAGACAATTGTTAGTCAAGAAAAAGAGGTAATTAGAGAATTTTTAGAGTCACAAGGAGCAGCAGTTTTGAAACCTTTGGGAGGAAAAGCTGGGGAAGGAATTTTATTTTTAGAACCCACAGATAAAAATTTTAATTCCCTAATAGAAATTAGTACAAAACAAGGTAGAGAACCTGTGATGATTCAGAGTTATTTACCAGCAGCAAAAGAAGGAGATAAGCGAATTATTATGCTTAATGGTAAGTCTATTGGAGCAGTAAATCGGATTCCTACTGGTAAAGAATTTAGAGGAAATATGGCAGTAGGTGGGCGAGTTGCTCAGACAGAAATTACGGAACGAGAATCTGAAATTTGTGAGTATTTAGCACCTAAATTAATAGCAGATGGTTTATATTTTGTTGGTATAGATGTAATTGGTGGTTATCTGACAGAGGTTAATGTTACAAGTCCAACAGGAATTAGAGAAATTGATTTATTTGATAATGTTAATCTGGGGAAACAAGTAATAGAATGGGTAATTGATCGAGTTAAAAGTCAAAAGTCAAAAGCGAGTGTGTAATTCTGAGGGTACCTCAGAATTACACACTCAAGACAGTCAAAAGTAATAATTTGTAATTCCTGTATTTGAATTTATCTGGATTTGTATTTTGCCAGAGCTATTAATTAATATCCTAGAGTCTAAATATAATAGTTAAGAAGTAATATCACAATTAAGTAATTATTTCTTATTAAATTTAGTAGGGTTTTGGTCTCCAAACCTTGAAAATAAAGTACAATTTTGAGAAAGTAAACAGCTCATCTGGCAATATTCAACAGTGGGTTGGCAGGATGTTTAATTAATTTTGCTTAGATACTTAAATATAATTTCAGATTAGTTATAGTTATAAAAAATTAAGGTATCACTATCCTAAATGATTTTTATAAATTCCAAACTTGATAAAAATTATCAAATATTCCTCTGTTAGCTCTTGCCTAAAAAAAACAAATATTTTTTTACAGGAGTTAATAAAATAGAACTGCTATAAGTATTCTTTCCTAACTTATATTGTGTTTCCTTGAATGCTTATAATAAACAATTGATGATTTTTATAACTTTGTAGATTGGGTTGACGCAGGAAACCCAACAATAATAGATACCTGTTGGGTTTGGTCTCACTTGCAAACCTACGGTATTATAACTTAGCTAAGTAGGTAGGTAAAATTAAATAGAAAATGATTGTTGAGACGGAAAACCGGAAAATAAGAACTGTGGATAGTGATTAAACAATTTCTCTCAGCTCACGTGGCATTTGCCTATTGATTTTATTTTTTTTTACCTAATAATTAATAATTACAATTAATAATTAAATAATTCAGGTTAAAAGCTTCCCCTTAAAAGGGGAAAAAAATAAATTTTTTCCTTCTTGGTCAATCCTCTCCCTAAAAGGGAGAGGTAATTATCCATTATCCATTATCCATTAATGAAACCTACCTACTTACTAAAAATTTACCTTCTTCCTTCTTACTTCTTCCTTCTTACTTCTTATAAACAATGAACAATCAAACTATTGGCGTAGCAGTTATCGGTACAGGATTTGGTCAAAAAGTACATATACCAGGTTTACAAGCACATCACAAAACTCAAGTATTAGCTGTCTATAACCCTGATTTAGAAAAAGCTAAATCAATTGCATTAAGCCATAATATACCTCATGGTTGTAATACTATAGAGGAAATTATTTCTATACCTGAAGTTGCAGCAGTAACAATTTCTACTCCACCATTTTTACACTATGAAATGGCAAAAAAAGTCTTATCCGCAGGCAAACATTTATTGTTAGAAAAACCCACAACTTTAAAAGTAGAAGAAGCCCAAGAATTATATCAAATTGCTGCTACTAATAGATGTGTAGCAACTATGGATTTTGAATTTCGTTATGTTCCTGCTTGGCAACTATTTGCAGAAATTTTAGCCGATGGATATGTAGGAGATAAACGCCTAATAAAAATTGATTGGTTAGCATCAAGTCGCGCTAACCCAAGTCGTCCTTGGAATTGGTATTCTCAAAAGGATAAAGGAGGTGGTGCATTAGGAGCGATCGCTTCTCATTCTTTTGATTATATTAACTGGTTATTTGGACCTACGAAAAAACTTTGGGGACAACTGAATACTTCAATTAAAACTCGTCCTGACCCCACAGAGGATAACAAGTTAAAACCAGTAGATGCAGATGATACTTGTAATATTATGCTAGATTTGGCGGACGGTACTCCCTGTCAAATTTGTATTAGTTCTGTTACCTATCAAGGGCGTGGTCATTGGGTAGAAGTTTATGGTAGTAAAGGTACACTAATTATAGGTAGCGATAATCAAAAAGATTATGTACATGGGTTCAAAGTTTGGGGTTCTCAAAATGGGGAGACTTTAGTAGAAATAAAAGTTCCTGACAGATTAGAATTTCCTCAAATTTATCCTGATGGTAGAATTGCACCTTTTATTCGAGTAGTTGATAATTGGGTAAAAGCAATAGAGGTCAGAAAATCTGTAGTTCCATCTCTGAGAGAAGGTGTTTATTCTCAGTTATTAATGGATTTAACCCATGAATCTAATATGACAGGTAATTGGGTCAATGTGCCAGATTTAGATAAATTATTGGCAAATAGTAGTAGCTTTTAACTGAATGTCGTCGCGGGGTCGCACCACTTTGTCAAAGGGACATCTCCTGTAAAATATTTTAATTAAGCTTATTATTCGTAATATTCTTTGTTCAAATTGGTATAATAGACATCTGGTAAAAATCAAAAATAAAATCAATTCTTATCCATAAATATTCAAATATTTCTTTCTGTTCCCTATTCCCTATTCCCTTAATATTAGCTATCTCTAATAGCTGGTGCAGTTGCCAAACTGACTGCTGCCTTTTGCATAATTTCTATATCTGACTTTGACCAGGAGCGTGCATCCTGACATTGATGAGCAACTAGCAACCCCCATAACCTCCTAGAATTAAGAATCGGCACTACTAAATTAGCTTTAACCCTTATACTACGGAGAAAATCTCGATGGCAAGGATGTATTGCTTCTAATTCAATATCTTCGATCACTCGGACTCTTCCCTCTTGATACATAGCAGCATATTCATCATTAAAACATTCATCAGCTCCTGTTGAACCATAAATTGATAGTTCCTCATCACTCAAAGACTCAAATGTTACTTGTCCTTTCCACTCACGATAAAAATAATATAATACTACTCTTTCTGATCGAATATAGCCTCTAATATTATCAAGAGTTTCTTGGATAAAAGTGTTTCGAGCTACATTTTGAGCAAGGCGTTTTGTTAGTTTTTCTAAATCCGGGTCAGTATGAGACATATTAGGGCGATTATTACACTCTTTATTGTTACTATTAGCCATGCTCTGTATCAGTTAACTTACAATTTTTAAAGCTTATATCGGTTGAAAATTTTGACTAGCAGATCGGTCATCTTTATTTTATGCTCATAACTTAGTTTGACTCATTTCAAATTTTTTTGCCATGGTTATTTGTCAGAGAATTTGATAATTTTCATCAGCACTATTATTCGGTAATTAAAATGAAAAATTTTAAACGAAAACCTCAAAAAACTTTTGTAAGAAAAATCGGTCCTGTAGACTTTATAATTTCAGGAATGACTCGCTTTGAGTGGAGTGATTTTTACCATTGGTTAATACAAATTTCTTGGCAAAAGCTATGGGGAATAATCATTAGTTTTTATTTAATAATTAATATTATATTTACATTTTTATATTTGGCCAGTAGTAATGGAATTGCTAATGCTCAACCTGGTTCTTTTAGTGATGCTTTTTCTTTCAGCGTACAAACCATGGCCACTATTGGTTATGGCGCGATGTACCCGACAAATACTTATACCCATATTTTAGTAACTATAGAAGTTTTTATTGGTCTAATTGCCATGGCAATGATTACAGGACTAATGTTTGCCCGTTTTTCTTTGCCAACTGCGCGGGTACTTTTCAGTAAGGTAGCAGTTATTTCTCCTTACAATGGTATTCCGACTCTTATGTTTCGTATTGCCAATCAACGCCAAAATTGGATAGTAGAAACTCAAGTGAGAGTAACTTTATTAATGGATAAAGAGGTTTCTGCTGAAGGACATTCTTTACGAAGATTATGCGATTTAAAATTGGTTCGTTCTCAAACACCAATGCTTGCTCTTACCTGGTTAGTAATGCACCAAATTGATGAAAATAGTCCTTTATATAATTGGTCTGAAGATGATTTTAAGAATTTAAATAATCAGGATATGCGATTTTTTATAATGCTTACGGGATTAGATGAAACTGTTTCTCAGACTATTCATGCTCGTCATATTTATACATTAGACCAGATAATGTGGCATCAGCGTTTTGTTGATATAATGTTTACTTCTGCGGGTGGTCAAAACTATGTTGATTACTCACATTTCCATGATGTTATGCCTTTAGAAATAAGTAAAAATTGACTGAAAATTCAGAAATTAAAGTATGAATGAATACTGATAAATACTGGAAAATCAAAAATTTTTGCCAAACTAAGTTTTTTGTGGTTTAATCATCAAGGGTTATTCACTTGATAAAATATATATTCCGGAATAGTTTATGACAGATACAGTAGGTACAACAGAAGCAGCTTTTCTTCTCAATATTTCTACCGCCAGACTCAGGTTACTTCTCAGGCAAGGTCGCCTCAAAGGAGCCAAAAAGGTCAAACGATTCTGGATAATTCCTTTGAATAGTCGGGGAATGCCAGAAATTACTCCAGGTCGTCGAGGTCCTCAAGGAACTTGGAATAAAGGATTTCGTACAGGCAATACTTTTATCCATGTGCTACGAAGAGAAATTGACTATAACCGAGACAATGGCACATCTTTACCAGCGATATCTGTAAAACAGGGAAACAGAAATTATCGTTGTCACGAAGTAGAGATTCTGGGAAACTGCAAAATCGTGTATCGTCCTCATAAACCTAACAAGAGTCAAGCTGGTGGTGCTCGCCTGTGGATTGAGGTAGACCCTGATATTCAAATAATTCGCAAATCTTTCCTAGATACAGAGCCAGAGGAAAATAAACCTAAAGGTTTTGGTTAGCTTTAAGTCTGATTGTTAAGTTCAACCGAATTTTTCTCTATTTCTCTATTTAATAGTAATAGTATCGGTGTTGCCTTCTTTGACTTTTGGGCTAACACTACAGATTCTTATGGAAATGATTCTGATATTTCTAGCAGTACCAAGCTGCCTCAAAATCCTCTTCCCTATTCCAAACCTCTTCCTCCTCCTGCGATATTGGTAATATTTTTTTCTATCTTCATACTTAAATCTAACCAAGTTGACCGAGTAATAGGAGCGCTAGTAGAAACATAATCGACACCTGTTTCAGCCACATTTCTAATAGTATCTAAAGTAATATTTCCAGAAGCTTCAATTTTGATACGATTATTGTTTTGCCTAATCATTTTAACTGCTTGCTGCATTACTTCAACAGACATATTATCCAGCATAATAATATCTGCCTGATACTCCAAAGCAGTTTCTACTTCTGCCAATGTTTCTGTCTCCACTTCAATAGTTAAAGGATAAGGTATTGTTTCTCTGACCTTAGCGATCGCTTTCCCAATACCTCCAGCAGCAGCAATATGATTATCCTTAATCATCACCGCATCATCCAAACCCATGCGATGATTTTTTGCCCCACCAACTTGAGTCGCATATTTTTCTAAAATTCTCAGTCCTGGAGTTGTTTTGCGAGTATCAACCAGTTGCACCGACAGATCGGCAATTTTATCTGCATATTTACGAGTCATAGTCGCTATCCCACTCAAACGCATCCCTAGATTTAAGGCCACCCTTTCCCCAGTCAATAAACTATCTAAAGGCCCATCTAATTTAGCGATTACAGTACCCGACTCGCACCATTCTCCTTCTGTAACAGTAGGTAAAAAGTTGACCTTTTCATCCAAAAGTTGAAATACTCTAGCTGCAATTGGTAACCCCGCAATAACTCCTGATTCCTTGACCAACCAATAACCGGCACCTGTAATTACTTGGTCTGTTGAAAATAACCCTGCAGTAGTGCGATCACCCCTGCCAATATCTTCTAGCAGCCAATTTTTTAATAAGTTGTCTAATATTATGTTTGGAGGTATAACAGATTGCATATTGTTACTGAAATTTTATTCAAAATTACTGGCAGAGTAGCTCCCACCTAATATCAAATCCGGTTGAATACTTATTATATAGTTGGGAGTAGGGGAGTGGGAGAGTGGGAGAGTAGTGGAGAAGAAATATTCAAGTAATTTAAGAAATTATAAACAGATATTAAACATCTACTCCACGCATAGGGAGTAGAGAGTAAAGGGAAAGAAATAAGAGTGCGATAATTGATTTGATTTTTTATTATTGGAGATGTCTATCATATAACTAGATTCTATGTGCAATTAACCGTATTTGATATAAAATATTTAACACAGCAAATATCAACTCGTCCATTTTTTGAATCTATATTCGTTTACTCAACAAGGTTAACTTTTTCTCCCATAACTAACTCTAAATTCAATTTTTGATGAATTCTACTATAATTAATAAATCTATCATAAAATAGACTGATTAAAGTGTCTTAAACTTACCACTGGTCAATAAGTAAATTACAGAAAGATTTAATAATGTTTGCTACTCAACTTAAAACTAACCAAACTTTAGATAATATACCTAACGATATATTTGAAGCGATCGCTTACCTCAAGCAAGAATTAAATGCTGTTATCTTAGCTCACTATTATCAAGAACCGGATATTCAAGATATTGCTGACTATATAGGTGACTCCCTCGGTCTTTCTCAACAAGCAGCAGAAACAGATGCTGATGTCATCATTTTTGCCGGAGTTCATTTCATGGCAGAAACAGCAAAAATTCTCAACCCAAATAAACTGGTACTCCTCCCAGACTTAGATGCAGGTTGCTCTCTCGCCGATAGTTGCCCAGCGGAAGAATTTGCCAAATTTAAAGCAGTCCATCCTGATGCAATAGTAGTTTCTTATATTAATTGCACTGCTGCTATTAAAGCAATGAGCGATATTATCTGCACCAGTTCCAACTCAGTCAAAATAGTTAAGCAAATACCAGCAGACCAACCGATAATTTTTGCCCCAGACCGGAACCTGGGTCGTTATGTCATGGAGCAAACCGGACGAGATTTAATTTTGTGGGAAGGAAGTTGCATTGTTCACGAGACATTTTCTGAAAAAAAGATGGTGCAATTAAAAATAGAGCATCCCGAAGCTGAAATTATCGCTCATCCAGAATGCGAACCGAGTGTGTTGCGTCATGCTAATTATATTGGTTCAACCACTGCTTTATTGAAGTATTGTCAGGAAAACCAAAACCAAACATTTATTGTGGCAACGGAACCAGGAATAATTCATCAAATGCAAAAGAAAGCACCGAGCAAAAACTTTATTCCTGCACCAGCGATGAATAATTGTGCTTGTAACGAATGTCCTCACATGAGGTTGAATACTTTGGAAAAACTTTATCTGGCAATGAAAAATAAAACACCAGAAATTGAGATTCCTGAAGAGACGCGAGTAGAAGCACTAAAACCTATTCAAAAGATGTTAGAACTTTCATTTAATTAGGCAAAAGTTATAGATAGAGGATAAATGACAGAAGCAGTAAAAATTGCCCAACAATATTATGATGACACCGAAACCGACAGAATGTATGCAGCTATCTGGGGAGGGGAACATATTCATGATGGCATCTACACCCAACCAGACGAAGCAATTCACTATGCGTCCCTGCGTACCCTAGAAACCATTGCCCAAACTCTAGAAAAAATAGACCAAAATTCACGGGTCATCGACCTGGGAGCTGGATATGGAGGGGCAGCTAGGTATTTGGCTAAAACTTATGGCTGTTCCGTGTGTTGTCTCAATTTAAGCCAGTTGCAAAATCAACGCAACAGTCAACTTAATCAAGAACAAAACTTAAGCCACTTGGTAGAAGTTACTCAAGGAAGTTTTGAGGATATCCCCTATGCAGATAACTCCTTTGATATAGTTTGGTCTCAGGATGCCATTGTGCATAGTGGCGATCGCTGTCTAGTTTTCCCAGAAATTAAAAAAATATTAAAACCGGGAGGCGAATTAATTTTTACTGACCCCATGCAAAGCGAAATTTGCCCCCAGGAGCATTGCAACCTGCTTTTGACCGTCTGGGAATTAGTGATATTGGGTCTTATCTGTTTTACAGTCAAACAGTAAAAGAGTTTGGTTTTGAGGAACTACATTTTATTGATCTTTCTCAAAATGTACCAATTCATTATCGACGTTTTGGGGAAGAAGTACAGACAAGGGTTCAATGAAGTGGTCAAATTGACCTCAACAGAATTTACCAGTTATAAATAAATGACAGAGGAGTCAGGAGTCAGAAGTCAACAAAGAAGAAGAAAGAAGAAGAAAGAATAAAGAGGAGGAAAAGGAGAAAGTTTTTTTGATCACTAATTATCCGGACATGATATTATAATTAATTATCATTTTCTTTGTGGGTTTAATACCCCACCGTCTACACGGTGTTCAAAATTACTTGGGGTTAGAATCCCCATGTAATTTTCCTCCTGTCTCCAGTATAGCTGTCTCCTGTCTCCTTCTTCAATAATAATTAATTATTAATTGTTGAACACTTTCTTACTTAAGTTTTAGTCAATGATTTAAGCTATTATTTTTGAGTTAACAACAAAATTCAAACATGACAATTAAAATTTGTGAGATCAATATTTACGAAGTAGAATTACCATTAATTAAGCCATATCGAATTTCAGGTGGACGTTTATTTGTGGACAAAATGGACAGCATTATTGTCGCTATTACAACCAGTGATGGTATCGTAGGTTGGGGTGAGTCCTGTCCTTTTGGACAATCTTACTTACCTGCTTTTGCTGGAGGAATAAAGGCAGGAATGGCTCAATTAGCTCCTATACTTATAGGAGCTAATCCCCTTGAGTTAGAGAACATAAATCATCTTATGGACTTAACTCTCAAAGGACATTTATATGTCAAGTCTGCTATTGATGTAGCTTGTTGGGATATATTAGGTAAATATGCTAATTTGCCCCTCTATACACTGTTGGGAGGACGTTTTAGCGAACACGCTGATTTAATAGGGGCTTTTGCCAATGGTACACCAGAAGAAATGGTTGCCGATCTCAAACAACGAAGAGATCAAGGATATCATATTTTTTCTCCTAAAATTGGTGGGGAGGTTTCCCTTGATATTGCCCGTATTCAAGCAATCATGGCAGAATTACAGCCACAGGAAAAGATTACCATAGATGCTAATCGTGCTTGGTTGCCAGATCATGCTATTCAAATTATGAATTCTATCAATGATAAAACAGTATATTTTGAGCAACCCTGTGAAACATTGGAAGAATGTTTAACCGTGCGTCGCCTAACTCAACACCCCATTATTTTAGATGAGTGCATTCACACTTTTCAAGATTTATTATGGGCTCAACGAGAAGGTGTGGCACAAGCTATCAATATTAAAATTGGAAGAGTTGGAGGGTTAACTAAAGCCCGTCAAATGCGAGATTTTTGTCTGGCCACTGGACTTCGTATGAATATAGAAGAAACAGGCGGTAGCGTCATAGGAGGCACAGGTGCGATACATTTAGCCGTTGCTACCCCCCTCAGATATCGTTTAGCGACTTCAGATTCTACTAGATTACATACCGTCATTCCTGCCAAAGGTGGCTATACTTACAAAAAGGGTACAGGTATTCCACCAGAAACACCAGGTTTAGGCATAGAACCGATTATGGAAATATTAGGTGAACCCATTGCCGTTTATACTAAATCATAGTAATTTTTTCTAAAAGTATTTTCTAAACAACATATAATATAGATGATCAATCACCAAGAACGATATGATAAGTGGGCTTCCACATACAATGTAGATGTTAAAAATAGAAATTATTATGCTCCAAGCTACATCGTAGAATATCTCATGGAAGTTGTAAATCAGCAAGTAATAGATTACAGTAACAAATCTGAGCTTAAGGTTTTAGATGCCGGATGTGGTACAGGTTTGCTTGGAGTTAAATTACGCAAAGAGGGATTTTCTTATATTGATGGGGTAGATTTTTCTCATGAGATGGTAAAGTTAGCCTATGAAACAGGCGCATATCAATACTTGATGGGTTGGTGTGATTTGAATAAAAAACCACCCTTTTTTTTCCATCATCAATATGATTTAACTATTTGTTGTGGCGTATTTTCATTTGACTTAGTAAAGCCGACTGCATTAAGATGGCTGATGGAAGTAACAAAACCAGGAGGCATAATTTTAATGAGTACAAGATTGGTTTTTTGTGAGACTTATAATTTTGAAGGTTATTATAAAGAATTAGAGCAACTTGGAGAATTAAAATTAATAGATTGCAGAATGAATAAACCTTATTTAGGAGAGGAATCAAACGCACATTACTGGGTATTTGCTATTCCTGAAAGTAAAAAATAATGAAAAAATGCTTATTTTTAAATAATAGAGAGCCTTATCCAGAAGATATATTCAATCATCTTTCTCATGCGAATGTAGTTTGGTATCAGGATAATTCTGGTTCATTTTCCCTAGAAAAAATATTAGAGACCCATAATGATACAGAAATTTTGATAACAACTTTCATGAATTTAGATGCAAGTAATTTATCAAAACTTCCTCAACTGGAATTTATACTGGCAACAACAACGGAAACCAGTTATATAGATCGGGAATATTGTCACCAAAACAACATAAAAGTTGTAAACACTCCCAAATATACAGGTGCATCAGTTGCTGAACATGCTGTAGCTTTAATGCTTTCGGCAGCTAAAAGAATTGTTGATTTTAATACTAAAGTCAGATCGGGTGACTTTCAATTGTTTGAACATCAAGGTATGGAATTATCTGGCAAAAAAGTAGGCATTATAGGAATGGGTGATATTGGGAAAAGAATTGCTAAAATACTTCAAGGTTTTGAAATGAAAGTTAAGTATAGTAATAGAAGTCAGCTGACTACCAGTTTAGGGATACAGACAGATTTGAATACCTTACTATCAGAAAGTGATGTGATTTTTCTGACACTACCTTTAAACCAAGATACTAAGAATATCATAAATTTTCAGAATATTTCCCAAATCAAAAAAGGAGCTATATTGATTAATATTTCTCCTGATAAATTGATCGAATTTAATGCTTTGAAGTGGGCTTTGGAAGATGGCAAATTATCCTATGCTGGAGTAGATTTACTGAGTGAAGATGAAAAATATTTTCAACTTCCTAATCTAATCATTACACCTCGTCGTGGTTGGTATACTAAAGAATCCTTTACACGAAGAATTAAAATGGTTGTAGAGACTCTTACGAATTATTTGAGAAATTTTTAAAATTATGAAAGCGATGAAAAAAACTGAACTGGATCTGAAAAAATCACTAGATTTAGAGACTAAAACTTTAAATATAATGGTTGATGAGCTTTATAACTCTTACGGTTTAAGAATGTTTAAAGCTGGTTCAGAATGGGAAAATATGGACTTAGAAGAAATTGCTTACCTCAAGCAATTAGGAAGCCATGATATACCCGTATTAATGAAAGTTGGTGGAGTTGAAGCAAGAACAGAAATTAGAAATTTGCTAGAGATTGGAGTAGAATCTTTTTTAGCTCCAATGGTAGAGTCTGAGTTTGCCTTGGAAAAGTTTGTTACAATTACTAAAGGAATTTGTCAGAAACATCATAAAAAGCCCAGACTAGCTATGATGATAGAATCAATTCAGACTTATAATAATCTTGACATCATTCTTAATAGTCCCTATTTTGATGAACTAGAAATGCTAGTGTTAGGACGCTTGGATTTATCAAATTCAATGGGAATACAAAATGTTGACGCTCCAGAAGTACAAGAAATATGCAAAAAAATCATTGATGCAGTACATAAAAAAGGGAAAAGTGTTTCTGTGGGAGGTTTTGTAAATCCTCGTACTGCTCTTTCTATCAAGAATGAGTTCCAAGCGGATCATTTGAATACTATTAATTTTTTACTGAATATTGATAAGTGTCAAGACTTATCTGAAGGTGTAAGATTGATGTTAAATACAGAAATAGCATATTATGAAAGTCTTAAAAACTTGAATCCTCAAAGGAATGATTTTTATCAATCCAGAGTTGAAATTACCAAGAAAAAATTAGTTGCTTCAGTTGACTAAAGCGATCAATATAATTATTTGTTATCAAAAATGAATTTTTTACAAAAACATAGTGCTATAGATGTAACCTTAAGAGATGCAGGTTTCCTTAACAATTGGGACTTTTCTGAAAGTGAGGTTTTCCAAGTCGTTACTGGAATGGATAAAGTTGGTGTAGATGTGATTGAAGTTGGTTATCTGAGTGAAGATCCTGAAAGTATGCTTACTGCTACTTGTCCATCATCCTTATTAGCTAGTTTAAAAGAAAAAGTTAACTCCGCCTCTGTTGGTGGAATGTTGAGATGTTACGAAGAAAAAGTAGATGAAATATTAGATTCAAGGGGTGAATTTCTTGATCTGATTCGTATTGTAGTAAGTGTAAAAGAAGAAATTCCTTTGGCAATAAAGATAGCTGAAAAAATAAAAAAATTAGGTATATCATCTAGCTTGAATTTTGCTAATTTTACAGTCTATACCCCTGATGAATTATTATCCGCAGTTAAATTAGCAGCCACAGCAAAAGAGGTATTTGATATATTTTATTTTGCTGATTCTAGGGGTGCAGCACAACCCGATGAAGTTTTTTCTTTTATCAAATCTGCACGTCAAGAATGGGATGGGGTATTAGGTTTTCATGCTCATGATATGTTAGGTTTGGCTTCTGCTAACTCTCATGCAGCGATGGCAGCAGGATGTACTATAATTGATGGTTCTATTAATGGCTATGGTTTAGGTGCAGGTAATACTAAAATTGATCAAGCTTTAGCTATCGTGGAACATTTTCACAATGAGAAGTTATATCAATATGAACATCTCAAATCTCTTTTCCATATACTCCAAGTTCCTGTTTTACCTGAACAAAGATATTTACAATACCTCGCAGGTAGTAAAAATCTTTCAGGATTATGGGTAGCCCCTCTGTTAGAACGTTATGGGAATACAACAATCGATTTTTTACAACAATTGCCTTGGAAACGTTACAAGACAATAGAAGAAATTTTACAACCACAAGAAGTTACTGTTTAAATCTCTGACATTAAAAATGCAAGTAATCAATTTTATTCATCAACTTAAGTTAGAAGATATTCCAGAAGCAATCCAACGAGAAGGAATTCGTAGCTTAATTGATACTTTGGGAGCGGCAATAATTGGTCACAACACCAAACTTTCCCACATTGTGAATGAATATGTAGTGGCGACTTATGGTGGTAAAGGCGGGTTTTTATGGCTTGATGGTAGGGAAGTATCTCTACCTGCGGCAGTATTTGCTAATGGGATGACTACCGATGCTATGGGTATTTATGGAGGACATCCCCTCGCTAGGGGTACAGCTGGGGCTACTTTATTAGCTACTTTATTAACTACAGTTACCCCCAATGCTACAGGAAAGGAACTTTTGAAATCATGGATTATGGGCTTTGAAATAGCTTTCAGAGCAGGAATAGCTTTAAATAAGAGAGATAGTAGTAAAGCTCATACCGCTTGTACTTGGAATATTATAGGTAGTGCGGCGATCGCATCTCGTCTGTTATCATTGAGTCCCTCTGAAACGGAACACGCTCTTGGTATAGCTGAATATGTAGCCCCTGTTGCACCCATTCCCAAAACCGTTGGTTATCCCACTATGGTGAGAACTGGTGCTGGTTGGGCAGCAATGGAAGGGGTTACCTCTGCATTGTTAGCTAGACAAGGTTTTACAGGAGCGCCCACTTTCAATATCGAGGAAAAAGAAGTAGCCGATATTTGGGATGATTTAGGACAACATTGGCAATTATCTAAATCTTATTACAAACCTTATACCGTTTGTCGGTGGATGCAAGCAGGTATGGATGCGGCATTAGTACTTAGAGATAATCTGAAAGAAGATTTTAAAAGTATTACGTCTATCAAAGTTCATTCTTTTGCTGTGGCAACCAAGGAAAGAAATATGCCTATGCCCAAAAATACCGAGGAAGCTCAGTTTAACCTCAAATTTGCAGTGGCGGCTATACTCGTTTATGGTGAATTAGGCAGAGCAACAACATTTGAAGCCGCATTTAAAAGTGATATTGTTGCTCATTTGTATGATTGTATAGAGACTATTGAAGAAGAAAAATTTACCAGTATTTATCCCAATCAGCGATTTGCAAGGGTAATTATCAAAACATACAGTGGAATGACTTATGATTCTGGTGATATTGAGGAAAAATGGGCATCAACTGAGCCACCCACGGATGAAGAATTAAAAGAAAAGTTTCGAGCTTTAACCAAAGGTGAGTTGTCAGAAAAACGAGCAACTGATTTGGAGGAAATGGTTTGGAATTGCATAAGTTTATCAAATGTAAGCAGTCTGCTTGAATTGATGAATCAACCTTCTTGAGACAAGAATAATCTAGAATTATCTTTAATAAAGGAAATCAAAATAAACATGAAAAATTTAGTTTCATCTACCGCACTTAAATCCTCTCAAGTCCCCGTAAAATTGTCAAATCGTTCCTTTCTTCCGGGTTCAGATCATCCATCCATGCCATCTCATATTTCCAAAAATCCGACAGAAACATTTCCTTTAGTTTTACAACCAATATCTAATTCTTCTGCTAAAAATATTTCTATAAAAGAATGGGTAAAAGAAACAGAATTTTGGATTGAAGAGGTTTTGCATAAGTATGGAGCTATATTTAATAGCTCATATCCGCCAAAAAATATGGCTAAGTGCTGTTTCAATTCAATGGCAAAAAGGAGATGTATTAATCTTAGATAATCTCTTAGTCCAACATGGAAGGATGTCTTTTGAAGGACCACGTCAAATGTTTGTGAGTATATTGAAATAAAGAGAGTTGCAGACGAATTTAAAAAGAGACAGATGGAATAATGAGATAGATGTCATTGTGATCGGTAGTGGTTTTGCCGGTTTAGCCACCGCCATTTCTGCTAGAGAAGTAGGAGCATCCGTAATGGTTTTAGAAAAGCAAAATCATTGCGGTGGTAATTCTTTATTTAGTGATGGAGTTTTAGCAATAGTTAATCAAAATTTGCAAGGTGAAAATGGATTAATTGATTCTCCTGATTTACTCAGGCAAGATATGTTAAATGCAGGACGTGGTTATTGCGATGAAAAGCTAGTAAATATCTTGGCTAATCAAGCAAATGAGGTTTTTCAATGGCTCGTTGAAGAGATTGGATGTTGTTTTCAAGATCGTGTAGATCAGTTTGGTGGGCATTCAATGCCTCGTAGTTATACACCTTGTGATGACTCTGGCAAGGGAATTATTAAACCCATGTTGGCTAAATTCAAAAGCTTAGATGGTAAGATTAAGCCTAATACAAGTTTTAGAGAATTCCTTACCAATGAAAAGAATGAAATCATTGGTGTGGTTATTCAGTCTGTTCAAAAAAATTCAACACTTCCTCTAGAATATATTAAAGTCCGAAAAGGAGTTGTCTTAGCTACTGGTGGTTTTTCGGGGGATATTTCATTCAGAATCAAATATGATCAGCGTCTCAATGCTGAAGTTGATCATATTTGATTCTGAATGAAATATCCCCCGAAAAGGAGTTGTCTTAGCTACTGGTGGTTTTTCGGGGGATATTTCATTCAGAATCAAATATGATCAGCGTCTCAATGCTGAAGTTGATCATACGAATATACCTAACACTACTGCCCAAGGAATGTTACAAGCCGTAGCACTAGATGCTCAAACAGTCAATTTAAACTATATTCAACTTGCCCCTTGGACTTCGCCTGACGAGAAATCTTATGGTACAGCTCCAATTTTTGCGAGTTACGCTGTATTCCAATATGGATTTATGGTTGATGTAGCCACAGGTAAACGATTTGTTAATGAATTAGCAGATAGAAAAACCTGTACAGATGCCATGTTTGAACTCTCACAGCCAAGTGTTGGTATTGCAGATGCCCAAGGAGTCGAATTAGCTGGAAAAAGTATTAAAAGTGCTTTGAGGCGTGGTGTTGTGAAAAAATTTGAGACTTTAGAGACTTTAGCTGAGGCATATAACATCCCTGTTAAGACTTTATGTGAAACACTACTTGAATACAATACTTATGTTGAGACTCAGTGTGATGTGGCATTGGGCAAACCTATTCTTGAAGGTAGCAAACCATTAAAACCTCCATTTTATGGCGTACGTTTATACCCAAAGGTTCATCATACAATGGGTGGACTCAAAATTAATGCAGATGCACAGGTGCTTAATTCAAAGGAGAAACCAATTAAGGGTTTATATGCGGCTGGAGAAGTAACAGGTGGTGTTCATGGTGCTTGTAGATTAAGTACCTTAGCCATAACAGACTGCCTTGTATTTGGTCGTATAGCTGGCCGGAATGTTGCAAAGCAGTAAAGTTATACTTTATAATTGGTATTGCTGAATCAAGGTATGAAAATCAAAACTGAAGAATCTCAAATATTTGTCATTAATATAGTTTAGCAATCGCCAAAAAATACAAATCATACCAACGCATCAGCAACGCCTAAAGTTCTATGGGTAAATATAATTTAACTTTTTAAACAATGGCTCAAACAACAGTAAAAACAAATCAAGAAATTAAAAGTATTCGTCCTCTCACTGATGAGGAAGTTACTCGTTTTCATAAAGATGGTTTTATCATCATCAGAAATATGTTCTCTGCACAAGAGCTTAAACCTCTTCAAGAAGCCCTGAAAAAAGATCCTACTATGGGAAATTCACAAACAGCCGTAATATATGAGGACGGCAAGAGTTGGAAAGTTTCAGCTTGGACAGACTTAGGGGAAACTTTTTTGGGCATTATGTCTCGTACAGCAAGAATTGTTGATGCTATTGAGTTACTATTAGAAGAAGAATGTTACCACTGGCACTCAAAAATTGTGATCAAGCAACCTGGTGATGGTAAAGTTGATTGGCACGCTGATTTCTCTGCATGGTATCAGGATGGATGCCTTTACCCTAATATGATTACTTGTTCTATTGCACTAGACAAGAATGATATTTCTAATGGTTGTTTGCAGATACTTCGTGGTTCCCACGTTATGGCTAGGCTAGATGATGTGACTAGAGGTAATTCTGTGGCTGGTGATCCGGTTCGTATGGAAAAAGCTTTTGAAAACCATGAATTGGTGTATTGTGAAATGGACGCTGGTGATGTTTTATTTTTTCATGCTAAAACGCTTCATGGTTCTGATGGCAACAATAGTCATGAAGTTCGTTCTTTAATACATTCAACTTTTAATGCACGATCTAATGAGCCTATTTTTCGTGAACGACAACAACATCACTTATATAAACCACTAACTAAATTACCAGACTCTGCACTAAAAGATGCTAATTGTTCAGCTTTTGATGATCAAATATTTCACGGAAAGGAAACTGACGGTAATAAAAGGAAAGGTATATTTCTAAGAAGATTGCCCCACAAAGAGTGAAAACTGCTTTACCGAAAAATTGTGGGTATGCGCCTCCCCTTTTCAGGGGATAATAAGCGGTCGTTTGCGCAGCATGACCTAGGATGGGATGGCGAGGTCTCCTCGCCATATCCAATGGACTCCTGTGAAGAAAAAATTTTCATGAATTTGTCAATCCTCTTCAATTCATGGAGAGGTAATTATTCATTATTCATTATTCATTGTTGAATGATGACTTTTCTCGGAAATGGTACTAATATCAATAACAATGTTAGGCTAGGGCAATTATTTTACAGAAAAAAAGTTATTAAAATAAAAGGTTTTCCACGAGACAAAAAAGCGAGTGCGTAATTCTGAGGTTTCCTCAGAATGTAAGACGCACTCAAGACAGTGAAATTATTTTGGGCTACTGTTACCGCCAACAGAACAGAATATATTGTTACTAATGATTTGAGCCAATCTTAAGAGCGATGATGTAGAATTTGAGTCACAAACCAGATGGAAAATAAAAGAGTTCCATAGAGAAATTAAGCAATTAACAGGACTTGAGCAGTGCCAATGTCGTAGGGCGAGAATTCAGAAAAACCATATTGCTTGTGGTATGTTGGTTTGGAACCATTTAAAAGAGTTAGCTGGAAAAATGGGGAAAACTATTTATCAACTGAAACATCAATTGTTATCTAAATATTTAGTATCTGAACTCAAATATCCTACAATTAAAATGACGGTGGTTTAAGTTTTTATGAATAGGAATAGAATCAGCAAAGCTGGGCGATAGCTATAATTTTGTAGGCGATCACTATATTTAGTATACGCTATATATAGTGTCTTTGCGTAAGTCCTGAATAAATAAAATTTAGCTAAAATTATTTATACTATTGTTTCATTGAGTAAATTATAATGACAACAACTCTAGGGACTCCTGATACTACCTTAGCAACTATTCAAGCTGCTTTACCTGTTGATCCACGACCTTATATTATAGCCGATCGCTCTGCCGGATTAATTGTAGTAGATGTACTTAATGGTTTTTGCACTGTTGGGTTTGGTCCCTTAGCACCCCAAGAACCTAACGAACAAATTGCTACAATGATTTCAGAAAGCGATCGCCTAGCGAGAACTTTTGTTGAACGAGGTTGGCCAGTTTTAGCATTTTTAGATACCCACGAACCAGGGAAACCAGAACCTCCTTATCCACCTCATTGCGAAAAGGGAACAGGAGAAGAAGAACTTGTCCCAGAACTGAAATGGTTACACGATAATCCCCTCGCAACATTAGTTCCCAAGGATTGTATTAATGGATTTATCGGTTCTATTGATGTTAATACTCAGCGTAATGTATTGTTAAACTGGATAAATGAATACAAACTGGAAGTCTTAGTTGTGGTAGGAATTTGCACCGATATCTGTGTGATGGATTTTGTTGTAACTATTCTGTCGGTTCGTAATCATGGTTTAGTGCCTACTTTAAAAGATGTGGCTGTATATGAAAAAGGTTGTGCTACCTTTGACCTCACAGCAGAAATGGCAGCAGAGCAAGGTTTACCAAAAACTGCTATTCATCCACAGAAAGTATCACACCATGTCGGATTATATAAAATGGCCGAACGCGGTGCATTTATTGCTTCTACTATTGAAATTTAGAGGCCGACCGACTGTTAAAAGTAGAATTTTCCGGTATTGAAAATAAGTTAGACACCTATACTGTGTTGATGATAAGCTTCAAAAATTACAGCAGTTTTCGAGTTGATCAGTTACAAAGTTTGATACTTTTAGGGAATAGGTAGCAGGGATCAAGGAATGAATAAAAATTATAGATTATTCATAAACTATACCGTAATTATTCGGTAAAAAATCACAAATATTTGTAGCAAATACAGAAGTTTTCGAGTCTTGGAGGTAGAAAAAATTATGCTTTTAAAACACAGGGAATAGGGAATAAGAATTAAAGATAAACTTTAAATTATACCTTACTACCCTGAAATTTGCTGTATTTATTTAATTACTGTTAGAGTTCAAAGTTAAAAGCTCATATCAAATCCGTCTAATTGCATATGCTTCCAATTACCTTACGATCAGTTTTAGCCTAATAGACACCTCCAATTATCAAAAATCAAATCAATTATCGTACTCTTATTCATCAATTCTTTCCCCCTACTCCCTACTCCATCTTTTATGGAGATGTCTAATGATTGTGAGGTTATTTAACCGGATTTGATATTAAAAGTAAAACCGAAACATAATAACTTCTGAATATAAATATAAGTTCCTCTAAATAATTTTTGATTCATAACCGAAGAAATTGTAAAAAAGTAGCTGAATTTTAAGAAAGCAATTATAATCTTTCTAATCTGTAGACAATGAGCAGACAATGAGCAAGCATTCTTCTTGTCCCCTCTTAATTGCAAGGGATAGTCTATTGCTATCTATAAATATGTATCTGAAATTCCTTATAGAAAAGCTTTGCTCAACAAAATTGTACACTGATTTATTCTAGATCAAATAAATAACTTTATACGAATGCCAAGATTAAAATCTCTAAACATTTCTCCCTACTTTGATGTTATAGTAGTAGGTTCGGGTGCAGCAGGACTTTATGCTGCACTTTGTTTACCTACTCATCTTAGAGTTGGTTTAGTTACTAAGGATGTCATAAATATGGGATCGAGTAACTGCGCTCAGGGAGGTATTGCTGCTGCTGTAGATCCATCAGATCATCCATTCTTACACTTAGAAGATACCCTCAAAGCAGGTGTGGGTTTATGTGAAAAAGAAGCGGTAAAATTCATGGTTGAGAATGCAGGTGAAGCGATCGCTCATCTAGAAAAAGAAGCGGTAAAATTCATGGTTGAGAATGCAGGTGAAGCGATCGCTCATCTAGTAGAAATGGGTGTTGCTTTTGACCGCAAAGGAGAAAAACTGGCAATGACTTTAGAAGCTGCCCACTCACATCCTCGTGTACTTCATTCCGCAGATACTACAGGTCGAGCTATTATTGATACACTGACAGCAAAAGTGTTGGAACGTCAAAACATTCAAGTTATTTCTCAGGCAGTAGCATTAAATTTATGGCTAACACCACAAAAAAATCGCGTCCAAGGTATTAGTCTTCTCCATCAAAGTAAAATTCAGTGGTTAAAATCTTCTGTAGTTGTGCTGGCAACGGGTGGAGGGGGTCAAATATTTGCTCAAACAACTAACCCGGAAGTGAGTACAGGGGATGGAGTAGCAATAGCTTGGCGTGCGGGAGCTGTGTTACGAGATTTGGAATTTTTCCAATTTCATCCTACTGCTTTAACTAAACCAGGCGCTCCTCATTTTCTGATTAGTGAAGCTGTGCGGGGGGAAGGAGCGCATCTAATTGACGATCGTGGAAACCGCTTTGCCTTTGAATATCATCCTGCTGGAGAGTTGGCACCAAGAGATGTTGTCAGTAGAGCTATTTTTCATCACTTGCAAAAAACTGCAGATGATCCCACCCAAGCTCATGTTTATTTAGATTTGCTCCATGAACTCCCGTACTTGCCGTTTCTCCGATGGCATAGAGTCCACGAATTGAGGTTTTACTCATTAAGTTACAAGCAATTCCACCCATCCAATAATGAGCAGCAGGAGCAACCGGAATAGGTTCTTGAAAAACATCAATACCCCATTGTTTGCAGACATTGATAATATTGGGGAAGCGATAACGAATGCGGTCGGGAGCAATAGGTCGCAAATCTAAATAAACATGAGCTTGGGTGGGATCATCTGCAGTTTTTTGCAAGTGATGAAAAATAGCTCTACTGACAACATCTCTTGGTGCCAACTCTCCAGCAGGATGATATTCAAAGGCAAAGCGGTTTCCACGATCGTCAATTAGATGCGCTCCTTCCCCCCGCACAGCTTCACTAATCAGAAAATGAGGAGCGCCTGGTTTAGTTAAAGCAGGCGCTCCTTCCCCCCGCACAGCTTCACTAATCAGAAAATGAGGAGCGCCTGGTTT
>NZ_RCBY01000219.1 GCF_003838195.1 Okeania hirsuta | reverse complement strand
GAAGAAGGAGACAGGAGACAGGAGACAGGAGACAGGAGGAAAATTACATGGGGATAGTCAACGACCTGCCGCTCCGCGTCTACGCTCCCCCAAGTAATTTTGAACACCCCCGTTGACGGTGGGGTATTAAACCCACAAAGAAAATGATAAAAATAATTTAGAAAATAATAATTGTGATAAGTTTTGAGGACTTAAAATGTTGCACTTTCGGTATTCAACCTTAATCGATGCACCAGTTGAAGTTGTTTGGGAATTTCACGAACGTTCCGATATTCTGCAAATACTTACCCCACCTTGGCAACCGGTACAAGTCATTCGTCGTCAAGGTGGACTAGAAGTAGGGGCTATATCAGAATTTCAAATTTGGCTCGGTCCAATTCCTGTGAGGTGGGTGGCCCTACATACGGAATATGAAAAATATCGTCTGTTTACTGATGAACAAAAAGAAGGGCCAATGGATAGTTGGACTCATCGTCATCAATTTAGTGAAGAAGATGGTAAGACTAGGTTAACTGATGCGATCGCATTTTCTTTGCCTGGAGATTGGTTAGCAGAATCTGTTTTAGGTTGGTGGGTAGATTCTCGACTAGAGGACATGTTTCGGTATAGACATGATATTACAAAACGGGAATGCCAACAAAGTTAAAGTAATGGATTTATTTTCAGGTTTCCTACTATCAATTTGCTGTAGCTTCTTGTTTATTTGATATTGTAGATGTATCTGCTGCTAATAGAGGCGAACGTACAGATAAATAAATTAATGGACCTAAAAGTGGAACTAATGCTATCCAATACCACGGAGATTTTTTCATTCCTCGCCTGCTCATATCATCTCCTAATAAAGTGGGAAATAATAGACACAACAGACAAAAATCTAAACTCATTACATGAATAAATCTACTACTTTGCCACTGTTGAATAAAATCTTCCCAGTCACCATTTTTTAAACCGTATATTAGTAATAAAATTGTACCTACTGTTAAAGCAATTCCTAAAATTCGAGAATCTAAAATATTTAAAAATAAGTTCTTTTTTCCTGAAAATTTTGGATTAGGTTGACGCCATCCTAGATAGGGTAAAATAGCAAATGCTCCGACTCCAAATGATAATGTCGAGAATAACCATGCTGGTATTTTTTTTCCTCTGCCGTCAAAGAACATTAAACAACTGTAAATCAACGGCCATATGCCCATAATATTGAATAGAGATACAATTAATGGATTGATATTTTCCCATTGACCTGTTGACAATTTTTGGATTAATTCTAAGGTATCTGGTTGGTCAGGAGGTGCTAGCAGAAATGCGTAAGTGCTAAACCCAATCCAAAGTAACCACAAAGCTATTTTTTTTAACATAAGTTGTTTGGTAGTTGTTTAGTAATAAAATTTTTTTCTTGCTTTGTTGAAATGTCAAATTATTTGATGAAATATTATTACCGAAAAATTGTGGTCTAAAGTCTCCGGATAAAAAAAGAGAATATTCCTAATGTCAAGCCTCCCTATTGCAGGAAGTACAGTTAGCATGGCTCCTCCGTAGGAAGCTAACTGTTAACTGATAACTGAAATAACTGCCTGCTGATTTTGCAGCTTACTTCTAACTTATAACTTAATTGTCTAGTAAAAATATTGATTTCTTTTTAGATGCTAGAGGTTATAATTCATCCTCAAAAGACTCATTAAAAGATTCATTAATTAAGGTAAAAATCTGTCTAAAGCTGACTTTAAAGCTTCAACCTCAACATCAATATCTCCATCTTGAGTTGCCCGGGCAATACAATCAGATAAATGGTTATCTAAAACCATACGAGCTACTCGGTCTAAAGCACCACGAACTGCAGCTATTTGTACTAATACATCAGGGCAAGGACGACTATCTTTGATCATAGTTTTAATTCCTCTAACGTGCCCTTCAATTCTTGATAATCTATTCACGAGACGTTGTAGGGATTCTTCACTATGAACATGAGGATGAGCAGAAGAGTGATGGTTATGTTCCGAATTTGACTCTGTCTTGGCTTGATTATGAGGTAGCTGTTCTTTTTGTTGTTGCTGAGATACCACCATAGATTTTGAGTATAATATAGTTAAGATTAGGAGTATTATAACACTAATACCACTCAGTTAGTCAATGAAACTTTAATGCTATGAGATTGCGCAAATTTTCTCAAACAATTACCAAAATAACTTCTCAATTATTGGCCATTTTTATTGTTTTTACTTTCATAGTTACTTGTGTACCGACCCCACAAGCAATGGCAGCTTCAAGACTATTCCAAGGACTATCAAATCCTCAGTTATTAGCATTGCAAACTGCACCAGAAAATCTAAATACTAGAAGTAGTAATAGTTTTGTTACAGAGGCAGTCAATAAAGTAGGTTTAGCCGTAGTGAGAATTGACACAGAGCGACTAATTACCCGTCCCACTAATCCACTTCTTGAAGACCCTTTTTTTGACCGTTTCTTTGGTGGAGAGTTACGAATGCCACCATCTTCAAAAGAGTTATTAAAAGGTCAAGGTTCTGGTTTCATTATTGACTCTAAAGGAATCATTTTAACTAATGCTCATGTAGTAGATAAAGCTGACAAAGTTACTGTAAGTTTAAATGATGGAAGACAGTTTACTGGGGAGGTAAAAGGAACAGATGAAGTCACAGATTTAGCAGTAGTTGAAGTTGATACAAAAGGTGAAAATTTACCAATAGCAACTTTAGGTAATTCAGATTTAGTACAGGTAGGAGATTGGGCAATAGCAGTAGGAAATCCCCTAGGATTTAATAACACTGTTACTTTAGGAATTATTAGTACTTTGAAACGTCCTAGTTCAGCAGTAGGAATTCCTGATAAGAGATTAGACTTTATTCAAACTGATGCAGCAATTAATCCAGGAAATTCTGGGGGTCCGTTGTTGAACGATCGGGGTGAAGTAATAGGAATTAATACTGCAATTAGGGCTGATGCTATGGGTATTGGTTTTGCTATTCCTATTAATAAAGCAAAGGAAATTAAAGATTTATTAGCTCGTGGAGAACAAGTTCCTCATCCTTTTGTTGGTATTCAAATGATTACTTTAACTCCAGAAGTTGCTAAAGAAAATAATCGCGACCCTAATTCTGTTTTAATTTTGCCGGAGGTAACGGGAGTTTTAGTAACAAAAGTTTTGTCTGGTACTCCAGCAGAAAAATCGGGGATACGGAAAGGAGATGTAATTGTAGAAATTGATAATCAATCAATAATTAGTGCTGAACAATTACAGAGGAAAGTTGAAGATAGTGGTGTAGGTCAAAAATTGCAGTTCAAAATTCTGAGAAATGGTAGACAACAAGAACTATTTGTTGTGAGCGGACAAATGAATTATTAGTGAGGAGTCAGGAGTCAGGAGGGAAGGGAATTTATAAACCCGACTTCTTTGAGCTTGGCGATCGCCTATCGACCCAAAGTTAGAAGGTTAACTTACTCTGTTACCGCCTCCCAATGACAAATCGAATAATTTATTATATGATTAGGACTTACGCATGAGGTAGGAAAAACTAAATGAGAAATTGCTTTCCGTTCCGGACTGCTCCGCAAACCCTGTCGGTCGCAATGACGAAAAAACGTTTTACTGCGTAAGTCCTAATTATATCCTATTGAGCTGCTCTTAGGGCTCGTAGTTGGGCTTGATCCAGGCTATAGTGGGAAGGGACTAAAGCCCAACTACAAACAAAGGCTTTATTATAAATAATTACCCGAACATAGGAGCTAGTGTATAAAAAATATGAATAAAAATCCCACTATCGAAGGCATCTACGAAGTCTGTATAGGTATCACCGAAACCTTATCAATGATTCAATATTGGCAACAATTTGGCTATCGCATGGGGCAAACAGGAGAATTAACTGCTCCCACAGTGAAAAATTTATATGGAGTCAATTCTCATCTGCGCTCAATTCGACTCGAACATCAAAATGCCGACCATGGTTTGATTCGCCTGATGACTTGGGAAAACCCCACTAATGAAGGTTTAGAAATGACATCAATGAAAGTTTTGGGCAACCGTTGGGGGACAACCTTAACAGCAGATGTTTTGAATATTCTTAACCATGCTGAAGATGCTCAGTTAGCAGGTTTGCCAATTAAATATACTTTTCCTCAGTGGGAAATGATTTACAAAATGGATAAAGGTCGCCCGTTTATCGATCCGGTAGTGGGAGTGCGGGAAATGATGTTGCTGCAACCATTAACACGTCAGGTATTGTTTCAACGTTTCAATTATACAGTGCCCGAATATGGCAAAATTAATCATAACTCTACTTTGAACACTAGCCAATTTACCCATGCAGGTATGGTGGTGCAAGATGATAGCAAAGAAACATTGATGTTTTACGAGGATGTGTTAGGTTTGTTGCGGTCGCGGGATGATGATGAAACTACTTATGAAAGTTCACAAGCAGGTAGGCAAATTTTTGATTTGCAACCGGGGGAAAAGTTTAGAGTTACAACTTTTGACGATCCACGCTCCTCAATAAACTGGCAGGAGGCACGCTCTGGCAGAATGTATATTATTCGATTTCCTGAAGCAATGAAGTTGAAAAGCTGTTTTGAATATTCGCGACCTGGTTGCTTGGGAATGTCTTTGTATACTTATCGAGTTAATAATATAAAATATTATTTTGACCGAGTTAAAAATTCAGCAGCAACTGAAGTTACAGATATTGTTGATAACGAATTTGGCGAACAAAGTTTTTCTTTTGTCGCCCCTGATGGTTATTTCTGGAATTTAGTTAGTAAGTAGTGGTGTGACACACCTAAAATGTTGCAATAGTAGCGGCGGGTTCCACGTTAAATTAATGAGTCTTAACCAATTAGATAAACCCGCCCCTACCCCAATAATCGCCCCGCACAAAATTAGGTGTGTCATTCCAGTAGGAGTCCTCATGAGTCAAGAGTCAGGAGGGAAGAAGGGAGAGGAGGAAAATTAGAACGGGAGCAAGATGCTCTGTACCATTACAATCCACCACTACCACCACTGTAGGGACGTTCCATGGAAGGTTCCTACAACGTTTTGCTTGTGAAGATGTGGTTCATCAATTTTAAAAGTGCTGTAAATAGGGTTTGCTGAAAAAGTCTTATGGGTGAGGGTAGGAGTCAGGAGTCAGGATAAATGGGAATTGCAAAGGATGTAGTTGGAAGAATTGTCCCTTAATTTTTCTGCCCAACTCTTGCACAAAATGCTAATACGCATGAGCTTTCTTAACCGAAAAGCTGGCATTTTTTTTCAACCCAATAATACTGAAACCTTTACATTTCTGGGCTTTGATAGTTAATCAGCAAGCCCTAAATAATCACAGAGGTGGCTAAAAGTGAATAACGAATGAGTGCGCCATTCGATTTTTCTGGCGTTGCGACTATAAACCTCTCCCCACACTCCCTATCTCCCCACATTCCCCTCCTGGGAGGGGCGAGGGGTGGGTCCTACTCTCCCAATCTCCCTTCCGCATTATTAGTGAGGTGTACCAATTTGAGAAAAGATATACTGGAGTTAATCATCATTACATTTGTGAGTTTTACCATTAACTCTCAGTCCACAACATGAAACTAATCACATTACATCTTTGTCCTCTGATGAGCTTCGTGTCTCTATTGGGAACAGTAGCTCTTCCTGCTTATAGTCAACCTATTACTCCGGCAAATGACGGTACAGGAACTACCGTAAATCAAAATGGCAACCAATTTAATATTCAAGGCGGTACTCATAACGGCACTAACCTCTTTCACAGCTTTGGTAAATTTAACCTCAACTCCGGTCAAACAGCAAACTTCATCTCCACCCCAAACACCCGTAATATTCTTGGCAGAATTACAGGTGGAGACCCTTCTAGAATTAATGGCTTAATTCAAGTTATAGGCGGTAATTCCAACCTTTTCTTAGTGAACCCTGCCGGAATCATGTTCGGCCAAAATGCCAGTCTCAATATTCCTGCTTCCTTCAGCGTTACTACTGCCACAGGTATAGGTTTCAACAGTAATAATTTCTGGTTTCAGGCAATAGGAACAAATGATTACTCGAACTTAGTAGGCGACCCCAGTGGCTACAATTTTAATGTCTCAAACCCAGGCGCAATAGTTAACGAAGGAAATTTAAGTTTAAATCCTGGAAAAGACTTAACTTTAGCAGGTGGCACAGTTATTAACACAGGTGAACTATCTACCGCAGGTGGTAATATCACCATCGCTGCAGTTAATGGTGGAGATACATTGAGAATATCTCAACTAGGCCATTTGTTGAGTTTAGATGTATCACCTACTTCTAATAATTTATCAGGACAGTCAATTACACCGATATTATTACCAGAATTATTGACAGGTGGTGACATACATCATGCCTCATCTGTGGTTATAAATGCTCAGGGTAATTTGGAATTGACCGATACAGCAGGAGTAGCGATCGCCTCTGGAAATATTGATGTATCAGATACCTCGACGAATGGAAGTGTTGGGGGACAGGTGAATGTGTTGGGCGATCGCGTAGCAGTTATCGATGCCAACATTAATGCCAATGGTTTAAATGGAGGGGGCACAATATTAATCGGAGGTGACTTTCAAGGTAATGGAATTGTTCCCAATTCTCAGCAAACTTTTGTTAACAATAACTCAATTATTTCTGCCGATGCTATTAATAATGGAGAAGGCGGTAAAGTCATAATTTGGTCGGATAATACGACTAATTTTTCCGGTAGTATTAGTGCTAAAGGCGGAGATTTTTTGGGGGATGGAGGATTTGTTGAAATCTCTGGAAAAGAAGAATTAATATTTGATGGAAGTGTTAATGTTACGGCAGCATTTGGAGAAGCAGGAACAATATTATTTGACCCTAAAAATATAATTATAGGAGAGTCAGAAAATAGCAACGAGTCACCGGAACAAAATGAAGCTGATAACGTCACACTTTCTTTAGAAGAATTAGAAGGTAAAATAACTCTTCAAGCTGATAATGATATAACTGTTAATGAAAGAATAGAAACTTCAGAATCAGTAGAATTAAAAGCTGGGCGAAATATAAATATCAATGCAGATATAGATACATCTCAAGGTAATAACAATATTTCTCTATTTGGTAACGACAATAGTGCAGATATTAATAATCGCGACCAAGGAGCAGGTTCGATTAATCAAAGAGAAGGTACAACATTAAATTCTGGTAATGGCGATATTACAATTAGACTAGGAAATTCAGGTACAAATGGCGATATAAATTTAGCTAATTTAACTACTACTGGTCAACTATCAATTAATGCTAACCAGGGGAATATTAGACAAGTTTCTCCTAACTCTTTAATTACTGCCGATAGAGCAATATTTAGAACTCAAAATTCTGGTGGCATAGGTTTAGCTGAAACACCTTTGCGAATAGATGTAAATAACTTAGAAGTATTGACAGGGGAACAAGGAGTATTTATTAATTCAATCAGTAATTTAACTATTGGTGGAGTTAGCGAAGAATTAACAGGAATTTCTACTAGAGGTGGCGGTAATATTGAACTAAATATTGATGGGAATTTTACTGCAATTGAAGAGGTAGTTACATCAGTTCCTGACAGGCAACCAGGAACAATTACTATTTCTAGTACTGGGAATATTGATACTACTCAAACCACACTTAAGTCAAATTCTGAATCAATTACAGGTGGCGATATTTCGCTCACTGCTGATGGCAATATTCAAATAGGAGATATTAATGCTTCTACCATGGGTAATGATAGAGGAGGGAATGTCACTATAAATAGTGGTGGTGAAACTGATACAACTGTGGGCAATATATTTTCGGCATCTTCTCAAGGAGATGGTGGGAATGTTTCTATCACCAGTCAGGGTAATATCGAAACTGGTCATATTGACTCTAGTTCAAATGGTAGTGGTAGGGGAGGCAATGTTACTATAAATAGTGATGGTGAAACTAATACGACTGCGGGCAATATATTTTCGGCATCTTCTCAAGGAGATGGTGGGAATGTTTCCATCACCAGTCAGGGCAATATCAAAACTGGTTATATTGACTCTCGTTCAGATGGTAGTGGTAATGGTGGGAATATTACTCTAAAAACTACAGGTGGTAATGTTGATACCAGTAGTGAAGAATTAGCATCTTTTTCCGTTAGGGGAAATGGGGGAAATGTCAGCATTACCAGTAATGGCGACATCAAAACAGCAGATATCTTTTCTTCCGCAGGCGATCCATTAGATATAGAGGGAGACTTAGCAAATTTATCACCATTCGAGACAGATAACACTGACTCAAATAAAACTCAGAATACAAACGGTAGTGGGGGAGATATTACCCTGAAAGCAGAAGGTTTTATTGATACTAGCAAAGGAACTATCGAATCATTTTCTCGTTTAGGGGGTGGAGGTAGTATCAGCATTACCAGCAAAGGCGATATTACTACGGGGGAAGTTTTTTCCACTGCTGGAGACCCTGATGTAGGTAACTCTGTAGATAATAACCCTACAAAAATACAGACAGAAATAAATAGTAGCAACAGTGGTGATATTACTATTGAAAGTAAAGAAGGGGCAGTAACTATCACAGCAGAAATAGATACTGTTGGCGAAGCAGGAAATGCTGGAGATATTACTATCAAAGCTTTTGGAGATATTAATACTGAAAGTATTGAATCAAGGACAGGTGGTGGTGAAGGTGGAGATATAACTATTGAAAGTATAGGTGGTACGATTGATACTATTGGAACTGGCACAGAAACAGCAGGAATATTTTCTGCTTCTATTAATGGAGATGCAGGAAACATTACCATCAAGAATAATGGGAAGTTGACCACAGGTAATATTGACTCCACTTCACTGAATGGTAAGGGTGGAAATATTAACCTAGAAAGTACAACTGGAAATGTTGACACCAGTCTTGGTAACATAGCTTCTCTGTCAGAAACTGGAAATGCTGGAAGTGTAACTATCAAAAGTCAGGGCAATATTAATACAGGTAATATTGATTCCCAGACACAAGGAGGTCAGGGTGGAAACATTAGTATTGAAAGTACAGGTGGTAGTATTGAAACCTTGGGAACAGACCAAGATGTAGCAGGAATATTTGCTGATTCTGAGGAGGGAAATGCTGGAAATGTTACCATCACAAGTAATGGCAATTTGATTACAGGTAATATTGATTCCCGCTCAACTAATGGTCAAGGTGGCAATATTACTCTCAAAAGTCTTGCCGGAAATATTGATACCAGTGCTGCTGAAGTCAGATCTTCTTCCCGTAGGGGTGATGCGGGAACAGTGAGTCTTACCAGTCAGGGCAATATTACAACAGGAAGTATCCTTTCTTTTGCAGGTCGAGGAACAGATGAATTGGAAGATTCAGAAGATTCATCTCAAAACGAGAGTGGTAGTAGTAATGGGGGAGATATTACCCTGAAAGCAGGAGGAACTATTGATACTACCGCAGGAACTAATGATCGATCTAAGTTAGAGTCATTTTCTCGAGAAGGTTTAGGTGGTAATATTACTCTGGAAGCTAAGGGTGAAATTACTACAGCTAAAATACTTTCTACCGCAGGCGACCCCCAAGCAAGTAACCCTGAAGATAATGGTGATATTACACCCCTAACAGAAACAGAAATAAATCAGCGCAGCAGTGGTAATATCCGCATTGAAAGTATGGAAGGTGCAGTAACTACTACAGAAGAAATAAATAGCTTTGCCACTTCTGGTAATGGTGGTAGTGTAACTATTAAAAGTCGTGGCAATTTAACAATAAGTGATATTAACTCCCGTTCAGATGTTAATGGTCGGGGTGGTAATATTACTCTCGAAAGTACAGATGGAAATATTGATACAACTAATGGCGATCGCGGCATATCTTCTTTTTCAGAATTAGGAAATGCTGGAGATGTGACTATTACCAGTAATGGCAATTTGACCACGGGTGATATTGACTCTCGTTCCAAAGGTAGCGGTCAGGGTGGCAAAATTACTCTCGAAAGTACAAGCGGAAATGTTGAGACAACAAATGGTGAATTATCTTCTTTTTCCGAATCAGGAAATGCTGGAGGTGTTACTATTACCAGTAGTGACAATTTGACCACAGGTAACATTAACTCTACTTCAAAAGGCAGTGGTCAGGGTGGCAAAATTACCCTCGAAAGTACAAGCGGAAATGTTGAGACAACAAGTGGTGAATTATCTTCTTTTTCCGAGTTAGGAGATGCAGGAGATGTAACTATTACCAGTAATGGTGATTTGACTACAGGTGATATTAACTCTAGTTCAAGAGGCAGCGGTCTAGGTGGCAATATTACTCTCGAAAGTATCACCGGAAATATTGATACAACAAGTGGTGAATTAGAATCTTTTTCACGTTCAGGAGATGCTGGAGATGTGACTATTACCAGTAGTGGCAATTTGACAACAGGTGACATATTTTCCTCAAGTGGCAACCCACGAGATTCAAACAACGAGGATAACTCGTCAGAAGATGTATCTGTATCAGAAGAAAACCCACAACAAACAGATAATTCTAATCCTGGAGAAAATACCGGAGGTGCCGGAGGTAGTATTACTCTAATAGCTGAAGGTGATATCAATACTACAGCAGGACTCATCGAGTCATTTTCTCGTCAAGGAGAAGGGGGCGATATTAGTCTCGAAGCTAAAGGTAATATTACTACAAATGAAATCATTTCCTCCGCAGGAGACCCAGAAAATATTCCACCTAAAAGGGAAAATACAGAAAACACCAACACTACTCAGTCTGAGGTTGAATCAGAAACAGGTAGTCCAGGGGGCGATATTACCATCCGGAGTATTGAGGGTAACGTAACAACTCAAGGAGAACTCATTTCTTATAGTAATCAAGGAAATGGAGGTAATGTTCGTATTATCAGTAACGGCGATGTTAATACTGCTGGTATTGACTCCCGCTCTGATAACAGGGGTCGTGGTGGTACTATTTCGATCCAAAATCAAACAGGTAGCATTGAAACTACCGGTGGTGAGTTAGCTTCTTCCTCCAGAACAGGTGATGGCGGTAATGTAGAGATTACCAGTACGGGTAATATTATAATAGAAACGATTTTTTCCGAGTCGGAAGGTGATGGTAATGGTGGAGATGTGACTATTACAGTGAACGGCAATATCCAAGTAGGAACTATTGAATCATTTGCTGGAGGTAGTGGTAAAGGTGGAAATATATCTATTACTGCAGATGGCGCAATAGATGCTAGTATTGGCGAATTAATCTCTAGTTCTCAAACAGGGGAAGGTGGAAACATTACTCTCAGTGCAACAGGAGATATTAGTACTGGTTTGATCGAAAGCTTTAGCGGTGCAGGAGCAAGAGGTGGTAATATTACTTTGGAAACAATTAATGGAAATATTGATACCACTGTTGGATTTTTAGGTGAAGAGGCAAATATTCCTACTGATGCGGATGTATCTTCAGAAGATGTGGCAACTATCTTTGAGCAGGAACGCGCCAACCTGAGTTCCTACGCTCCAGAGGGTACTGGAGGCAATATTGTGATTATTCAGCGGGGTCAAGGAGAGATTACCACTAGCAATATTAGTTCTTTTGGCGGGGAAAGTAGTGGAGCTGTTAATATCAGCAACAATGACGGCAATATTAACACGGGTGTAATTTTTTCCACTGCTATTAACGGTACAGGCGATCGAATATCTATTGAAACTCTGAATAACGGCGACTTAAATATTAATCATATTGCTACTTATTCTACTGCTGATGATGGTACTGGGGGTCAGATAAAATTGAATGCTAGTGGTACTGTCAATATTAATAACGTAGCATCCTTTGGCAATGCAGGTAGT
>NZ_RCBY01000218.1 GCF_003838195.1 Okeania hirsuta | reverse complement strand
GACTACGGATTTAGGTTAGGACACTACTAAACCCTGTTTGCGGAGCATTGACCTAGGAAAAACGAGCGTCAGAGATTACTTCTGAATGCATGACTTTTGACTTCTAACTTGCGCGTAGCGCTATATCTCCAAAAATTATACAAACTTCTTCTGAAACCTTTGTAGGGACGCTCCATGGAACGTCCCTACTATTTTGATGATAATGACATCCTACTTAGATGTATAACAGAAGGAAGAAGGTAGAAGGAACAATCTGGCGTTACCTGAGTTTTCAGCTTTTGATATGTCTTCACCTTCCCTTAAACTGCTACAATATGAAATCAGGTTATACCATTATCGTAAAACTACCTCTACTCAATACATACCTTTCACGGAATACCCCTAGATAATTTCCATACTCAATTCTTCCTTTCTCCTGACTCCTGAGGACTGACTCCTGAGGACTGACTCCTCAATCATAATCAAAATTTATTCCGATTCAACTGAGAGGGGAAAAGTATCGGGTTTCACGAGAATTGTAGCAATCTTACGATTACGAATTACTTCCAGTGCTAAATCTTTTCCAACTAAACTTTGTTCTACCTGTTGCTGAACTTCTACTGGACTTTTAACTGCCACTCCACCTACTCTCTGAATCACATCTCCTTGACGCAAGTCAGCTTTAGCTGCTGGAGAATCTTCTATAACTCGCATAATCACAACACCCTGATTTTGCTGAATATTCATGTCTAGTCGTTTATTAATTTCATCTCTGACTTCTGGCGTTAAATCAACCATTGAAATACCTAAAAATGGATGGTCTACTTTCCCATTATCAAATAACTCATCAGCAATTCTTTTTGCCGTTTCTATCGGAATAGCAAATCCTAATCCTTGAGCATCAGCTCTAATCGCTGTATTGATGCCAATTACTTGACCACGGCCATTCAAAAGTGGGCCACCAGAGTTGCCAGGATTAATCGCGGCATCTGTTTGAATAAAACGGACTCGTTTGTCTGGAATACCGACTTGAGAACTGCTACGACCAATAGCACTGATAATTCCTACCGTCACAGTATTGTCTAAACCAAGAGGATTGCCAATAGCGATCGCCCATTGTCCCGGAATTAATTTTTCTGATTTGCCAATGGACACTTCTGGTAGACCTGTGGCCTCAATTTCAATTACAGCCACATCTGTGAGTGAGTCTACACCTTTAACCTGGCCTTCAAAAACTCGACCATCTTTCAGTGTCACCTGAACTGTATCAGCTCCACTAACTACATGAGCATTTGTAATTAAGCGACCATTAGAATTAATAATTACTCCAGAACCAGTACCACGTTTAACGCGTTCTTCTGGAATAGGCAAATTTTCCCCAAAGAAACGTTTAAATAAGGGATTTTGAAAAGCTTCTGGAACTTGAGTTGTTAACTTTTTAGCTGCATCAATACGGACTACTGCTGGACCTACTTTTTCTACTGCTTGAGCAATAAAGTTATAGTTAGTCGGTTCAAGTAGAGTATTTTCAGAGTTTGAAGGTGACGGGTAATCTGGCGGTTGCTGCTTGACTACAGGTATTACATTAGAGTTTATGGTCAAACCTTTGGCTTCGATATAACGATGACCCAACCATCCTGTGCCACCACCAATAGATAGTAGAGAAAAATATAAAGTCAATTGCTTGAAGGATAAAGTCATTTTTTTCCTGGGATATAATTCTTTGGATTTAGATATAGATATTTAAGAGGTAAGATCAGTATAATTGGCCTTTTTCAGATTAACAAAAGTAATTCGATTGATAATTTAAGGACTTTTTTTGCCTAATTTTTGTCTAACCCCCATTCACAAGGTTTCTTGGTCTAAAAAAGCGCTTTGGACGAGCAGATATAACATTTCTCAGTAAGCGTGAGTTACACTGCTGGAGATCCCCTACTACCCCCCTTGACAAGGCAGGACTAATTCTTTGTCCTCAGAGAATATTCATAAGAAATACAAAAAATTGTGCAAGCAAATATAAGAATCTCCCCACATTCCGCTCCTGGGAGAGGTTAGGGGTGAGTCCCCATCTCCCTATAAATTTTTTTCTAGTGACAATAAATTGACCCTATCCTTGACAAGGGGGAAACCGGAAGTCCTCCTTTTTTAGGGGGATCGTTGATGTACCGAAAACTGCTATATTAAATTTCTAGTTGTAGTGGCACGCCACTTGAAAAATTCAAAGAATATGTTGAACAGCAAGAACCTCCTAATTAATTTTTTTGCTGGTCGGGATTCAACAGTCACGCTAACTTACCTTGTGTTCCAGATCTTTTCCCGATATTTTAAAGATAAATAAAAATTTGTAATGTCCTACTATATTTATAAGATTATAAGTTACCTAATATTAAATTAAGTCATTAGATTGTTGTCAAAACCAAATTTAAGACTTTTACCTTATTTATTGTTAATTAGTTTAAAACATCTTAAAAGACATGAAACTATCCCAGTAATCAGATTTTTAGTAAAAGTCCTAAATATTTTAAGAGTTAAAAACGAAAAATTCAGCTTTTCAAACACATTTTACTTAAATAAATAAGTCTGTTAATAAATAAGCGTGTTAAAAATAGTGGAATAGGTTCACTGATTTTCAGTATTTTCTCCAAAGCACCACATTCATACAAATTTCTGATTAATATCTCTGTCAGGTGAAAGTATTTGTGAAAGTGAGTGCATTTTATATCTGTAATTTTGATAATTCCGCTACCGTAAGAGTTATTTTAGGCTTTGTTGCACTTGGATAGAAGGTAACAAAATCTATATGAGCTTGAGATGCTTAACTATACTCACACCTTAGCTTGTGGCATTAAAATTTAGTAATCTTAGTCTACTAATATCATTCATTATAGTTATACAGGGTCTGGCAAACATTTTCTGGGAAGAACTAAGATAATGAATTTATTTTTCTTTTTTTAAGGTAAACTATGGGAACTTTCGCATTTAGATAAATTGGTATTATAAAAAAACTACAGATACATAATAGAATCTAGTCTCTGATGATACCTACTGAAATTAATAAGAACAAGAAACAACAATTAGCACAAACAAAACCACAAAATAAAATCCTGAATAAGCTACTTTCTCTTGAGATTATTGCTCCAATAATTTTAGGAATTATAGTACTGTTAACCTGGGAAATTTCCGTGAGAGTAATGAATATTCCTCCCTATTTATTCCCAAGTCCAATATTAGTATTTCAGACAATGATTCAGGAATGGAATCAATTATTTGCTTCTCTGTTAATTACCGTCAAAATTACAGTTGTTGCCTTAGTAGTAGCAGTAGTTTCAGGGGTGTTAATTTCCATGTTATTTGCTCAGAATAAATTAATTGAAAGAAGTTTGTTTCCCTATGCAGTAATTTTACAGACTACTCCTATTGTTGCTATTGCTCCTCTAATTATTATCTGGTTCAAAAATAATACTTTTGCAGCTTTAATTTTCTGTGCTTGGATTGTCGCATTTTTCCCGATTATTTCTAATACTACTTTGGGATTAAATAGTGTTGATAAAAATTTGAGCGATATGTTTAAGCTATATGGAGCATCTCGTTGGCAAACTCTAATTTATTTGAGATTTCCTAGTGCTTTACCTTATTTTTTAGGTGGGTTAAAAATTAGTGGCGGTTTAGCATTAATTGGAGCTATAGTAGCAGAATTTGTTGCAGGTACAGGGGGGACTCGTTCCGGTATTGCTTATCAAATTTTAATCTCTAGTTACAACTTAGAAATTCCTAGAATGTTTGCTGCTTTATTTTTAACTACAGGTTTAGGAATAGTTATCTTTGTTTTGTTTACAGTTTTATCAGATTTTCTATTAAAAGATTGGCATGAAAGTTCTGTACAGAAAGATAGTTAAAATGTAAGCATTCAGGGTGCATCTCAATGCGTGAATAAAGCCAAAAAATCATCGCTTTTAGGCAACAGCTCCGAAAGGCAACAGCTCATCTGGGAATATACTGGAAAAAAGTATTTTTGCACATACAGAGATACACCCTATTCATACCTAATGTTGAATATAATTGCTTATCGCTTAATTGAGATGCACCCAGCATTCAGCCGTCAGCTATCAGCTATCAGCTATTGCTTTTTATTTAGGATAAAAGCAATATTTAATTGTCTTATACCATTTTTATATGAGGTTGCATAGAATTTGAAATTCATTAAATCAATCTATATTTATCTACACTTACCTGTGGTCAATTATGCTTTAAATATTATTCTACGCAGCTTCATTTCAATTTGGTATTACTACAAAAGTTGGCTCCCTTGTCCTTAAAGTCTATTTTAATTTAAACACTGTCCTAAAATAGAGAGTCTTGTTGCTGATAGCTGACAGCTAATAGCTAAATGCTTACTTTAAAATTTAGGAGGGGTCAGGAGTCAGTAGGATATGCTTAAAAATAGCTGCTTTTTGATTTTAGATATTTATTTCTATCCTTTTCCCCTTTTTTCAATATTTACCCCCTCTTCCTTCTTCCTTCTTCCTTCTGCCTTCTTCCTTCTTCCTTCAAATATCTAATTTGGTTTATGAATAATTTTCTCAACTAATCTGCGCTTTACATTAGAGTCAATTCCAATCAACCTCACATAATCATTTTGATGTTCAGCTAAACAATTTTCTACAGCATTAATCACCTCTTTTTCTCCCTGACTATCTATTGTTCCACAACTTTTCCATGAACCAGTTTTATATCTACGCTTATCTGCATATTCCATTCCTATTTTCAAACCATCTTGGAGAATTTGTTGCACTTTTTCTCTAACTTCTGAACTGAGATTATTATTTTTAACGTTATGATTAACCCTATTTTCTATTAACTGATTAGATATAGTTACTTCTGGAGATAAATAGTTAGAATTTGGCGCAACTTTTTCCGACCGCTCTACCTGAGCACCACCGAATAATCGAGATTGATTATATTCTTCAACTAATCGCAATTCTCGGATACGTTGTTGTTCTCCAACCATAATTTTTCCATATTCTAGAAGATGAGATAGATTAAAATTAGGTTGGGGAAAATCTGGAATTTTTTCTACAGAATTCACTACCCGTTTGGAAATATTTTCTATTCCTACTTGATGAATAAAATCACGAATCTGTTCATCATATATTCGACTGCGTAAAGCACTGAAAAAATCTATAGCTTGGTCAGAAAATTCATCTACTAAATTCTCAATATCTCTGGCAGAAAGTTCATCAGTTTTAAATATGCCACCCACTATACCAATTCTATCTTCTCGATTTGGTTCCCAATAAAATTTCTCCATTCGACCATCTCTAATTAAAGGTGCATAGAGGGTAGAAAAATCATTTCCAGTCACAATAATTGGTATTCGATGTAGGGGAGTTTCATCATAACTACCAGGCAATTGTACATTAGTAGGATTATCAGCAATATTCATCAAAGTAGCATTTACTAATTGAGTATTTACCGTATATTGAGTACCCCCATCAAATCTACCAGCACCTGCATCTAAGTCATTAATAAATAAGGCGCACATTCGACCTTGAACTTTGATTTTTTCTGATGCTTCTCGATAACGTAAACGTAATAAACGTGCTGGGTCTCCTGCATCTTTACTTTCTAATTCTCCGCCAGATATTGTGACAGGTTCAATTCCCATTTTTTCCAATACTAATTGGCATTGAAAGGTTTTTCCTTCTCCTTTTCGTCCATGTATTCCTAATATTAAAGGCATTCTTACTCTAGGTAAGTCTAAGAAATTTTTGGTAATATGAACTGCTAGTTTATCTATAAACCTGGATGATATGTAATATGGCATTGGTTTTGATGTTTTTTATGGCAAAAATAAGAGTTATGATACAGAACTTAAACAAATAATAATATACCAGTTTTAAATAATTGATTTGTAAACAAATCAAAAATAAATAGATAAAAAATCAGAAAATCTTATCTCTCTATTAGTACGCCTTCCTTGACAAATAAAACATTCGCAGAGTCGCACCGCTATTCCCTAATTTCAATATCTTTTCTGTACAACTCAAATAAGACTGTTATATTTACAGCTTCTAATAGAAAGTCGATTTATTAAAAATAGGCAATAGAAACTTGGTGTTGCTTTTAATTCAAATCACACCATTAATTTATGAATAGTCTCTATGGCTGATTATATCAGTATCAGTTTTCTTGCAGTATTTATCAAGTCAATATTTTTGGGGTTTGACATTCTTATAGCTCGTTCCTCTACAGTTATTATTGCTGCAATTGCTTGAGGGACTGCTAGTTTCGTTCTAAAAATACATATGATTACATATTTGTCAATTTATGATGAAAGAGGGTAGAGAAAATTAGTTAGTTATGCTGGGAAAATTTTCGGGCGATCGCTACAAAATTAACGACAGTATAAGCATTTGCAGCTCGATTTTGCTATTGAGCAATAACTTACTACAGATTTTACTACTGTCGAGCATATCACAAAATTGAGTAACAGCGCTGAAAGTATTGGAACTGCGTGAGCTAATGCAGCAAATTTTGAGCGGAGATTAATCAGAAAGTTTTGATTTTTTAAATTCATTGTTCAAACTGATAATTAAACCTGTTCAGATATCTATATATATCTATATACCTGTAGGAAATTCTTGAAGATAAGTCAGCAGACTGATTAATTTGATATTTCTTGAAAATTATGCCAGCAACATTTACTAGAGATGGGCTTTTTTCCCATAAACCTCAGATGTTTTGCGAATAATCTTGAGAAGATGAGAAACAACAATTTTCTTTTGTCCTATTTTTAGGAGCGATAGACTTCCAGTGCACTGGGCGATCGCTTTTTGTTGCAAATCATCGCTATCAGGTATACAGGACTTACGCAAAAGACAAAATTACACACCATTTATAGGGGTTAACAGCCATTAACCCCTACAAATGGTGTGATTTGCGTAAGTCCTGGTATAGGTATAGCAATGCGCTCTGGCATATTTACACATTATTTTTTGTATACCTTTTCTAGACTGCACTTAATAGAGCTAAGTTGTAAATACTTGAGAGCACATTGCTATATTTTCTGAACTAAAGAATTAATACAAAAAACTAAAAAACCCAATCTCTTTTCCTAATTGAAACTGGGTTTTTAAATAAAAATAAATATAAAAAAAATTAAAGAGTCTGTCGAGAAATCAACTTTTCAAAATGAGCTTGAGTTTGCTGCAACATTTCCTCGCGACCATCTTTTGCTTGATTAAGAGAAGGAACTAAATTACGAGCGTGTAAAGTCATGTGAAATTGTAAATCAGCCACATATTCACTAACATCTTGATGTAAAGAACAAGATGGATATTTTTTAATTTCTGAATTCAAAGTTTTTTCCTCCCCTAAATTATTTGAGCTTGTTTCTGATTAGAAACGGTAGCACGGAAATTATTTTATGTTGCAGCTTAGTAACGAAGCTTAATATTTTTCAGTAAATAAAATTATATTTCTTTACATAGTATTAAAAAAAAATTTTTCCGCACAATAAAAAATAATTACATCCAGATGCACAGGAAGACGTTGAAAACTGCTCAAACAAAACATTTTATAGTATTAAAAAGTAAGCATTCAAAGATTATCAACTCAAGCTGAACACTGAATGCTAATAGGTGAATGCTTACCTTAAAATTACCACTTTAATAAATTAAACTGTTCCATATCTACCGTGTCACGGTTACGATAAATTGCAAGAACTATCGCTAGACCAACAGCAGCTTCAGCAGCAGCAACAGTAATTACAAACACAGTAAATACCTGACCTTTAATATTCTGGGGGTCTAAGAAATTAGAAAAACCCATCAAATTTAGATTTACAGCATTAAGCAGTAACTCAATAGACATCAGCACCCTAACTGCATTGCGACTGGTAATTAAACCATAAATACCTATACAAAAAAGTGCTGCGGCTAATAACAAAAAATACTCCAGTTGCAATTGCATAAACTTATCAACTCTTTGAATTTAATTATTAGAAATTTCACTAGAACTAGACACTAATTCACGGGGGCGTTCTGGTAAACTTAAAACAGGTGTTTGAATCTCAGTCGGTACTTCATCAGGCAAAATATCTCGACGAGCCAAAATAATAGCACCCACCATTGCCATTAACAAAAACACAGAAGCAAGTTCAAAAGGAAGTAAAAAATCACTAAAAAAGTGTCTACCAATTAAAACAATTGAACTTTCTGTATTAGCAACACTAGCACCAGGAATTGACCAAGAAGTAGACAATACCATGGTACTTAGTAGGGCAAATAAACCAACGCAAACTAAAGCTGTAGCTATTTTTCTAAACCAAGCATTAGGCAAAACTTTAAAATCTTCTCGTTTATTTACAAGCATAATTGCAAATAAAATCAAGACATTAACAGCTCCAACATAAATCAAAACTTGGGCAGTAGCCACAAAATCAGCATTTAATAAAAGGTATAAACCAGAAATACTCATAAATACTCCACCCAACAAAAATGCTGAGTAGACAATATTAGAAAATAACACTACTCCCAAAGCAGCAGCAATCATCATTATGCTTAATAAAGCAAATGAAACAAATTGAACTCCTTGCGCTAAATCCACTTTTTATTCCTTTAGAGATTTGTTTATTTTGAATTCTATTAGCAGCTATTAGTTATTAAACTTAAGCATTCAGCGGTCAGCTATCAGCTATCAGCTATCAGCTTTATTACCTTATAAAAAAGGAGAAAAAAGCAATTGAGAGATTTCAAAGAATTATAAAGTATGGGCAAAAGCCTATCACTTAACCTTAGCAGTTTATCGAGCCACATCTACACTTCCCTTCATAGAGTTGAAAATGTAGTAGAAGTTAAACGAATGCTTGCTTCATTCATTCAAAAGCTGAGAGCTTACCGCTAATAGCTGAATCTTACTTAACAACTAATAGCTATTTTTCTGTAGTCTCTGCCACTGGTTTTTCAGCTTCCATTTGTTCAAGAATTTCTTCCGGACGAAGACCAGCGCGACGTGCATTTTGAGGAACTGTATGAGGGTCTATCGCTCCCTTAGGTAAGTAAGCTAATTCTCGCATAGGAGTTACCATTGGGTCATTTGTTACCTTATATGGTAATCGTCCCAAGGCCACATTATCATAGTTCAACTCATGGCGGTCATAAGCTGCTAATTCATACTCTTCCGTCATGGATAAACAGTTAGTTGGACAATATTCCACACAGTTACCGCAGAAAATACAAACACCAAAATCAATACTGTAATGTTTGAGCTTTTTCTTTTTGCTTTCCTTATTAAATTCCCAATCAACTACAGGTAAATTAATCGGACAAACCCTTACACAAACTTCACAGGCAATACACTTGTCATATTCAAAGTGAATTCTGCCTCGAAATCTTTCAGAAGGAATAAGTTTTTCGTAGGGGTATTGTACAGTAATAGGACGACGGCTCATGTGGTCAAAAGTTACAGATAAACCCTGACCAATATATTTAGCAGCTTGAAAAGTTTCTTTAGCGTATTCGCCTACTTGATTGAGGAATTTGAGCATGGCGTTTTCTCCTAGGAAGTCTAATTAATTAGCAAAAGTAATTTTAGATTTTTGATACAGTTTAATCTAAAAGTCTAAAATCAGCTATGGATTTATCCTCCAAAAGCAAATGGAAAGGCTAACTTTAAAGCTGCAGTTAATAGTAGATTTACCAGAGCGATGGGTAGGAGGAACTTCCATCCCAAGTCTAATAATTGGTCAATCCTAACCCTTGGTAATGTCCAACGTAATAAAACAGCAATAAATACTAGAAAATAAGCTTTGAGCAATGTCATAGTAATGCCCAAAGTAGCAGTAATTATTTGTAGCCACGGAGTTGTTTCACTTACTCCCAACCAGTCACTGAGAAGTCCAACTGGTACAGGGGACTCCCAACCACCTAAATATAAAATTGCCACAAACAGAGCAGATAGAACTAAATTGATGTAAGACGCTAAGTAATAGAGGGCAAATTTCATCCCTGTATATTCTGTTTGATATCCCGCTACTAATTCTTCTTCTGCTTCAGGAAGGTCAAACGGAAGTCTTTCACATTCTGCCAATGCTGATATCCAGAAAATGAGGAAACCCGCTGGTTGTCTCCAAATATTCCATCCTAAAATGCCATAGCCTGATTGTTGCTCAACAATATCAATTGTGCTGAGACTATTGGACATCATCACTACTGCCAGTACAGCTAAAGCTAAAGGTATTTCATAACTAATAGACTGTGCTGCTGCTCGTAAACCTCCTAGTAGAGAATATTTATTGTTGGAGGCATAGCCAGACATCAGCAGACCAATGGGCTGAATACTGGAAAGAGCTATCCATAAAAATATTGCTACCCCCAGGTCTGTGATAATTAAATTTTGTCCAAAAGGAACTACTAGATAGGACAAAAATACTGGGATGGCTACTATTACAGGGCCTAGAGTGAACAGTAGAGGGTCTGCTTTAGAAGGAACAACGTCTTCTTTGAAAACTAGCTTCAAACCATCAGCTAAAGGTGCTAGAGTTCCCAAAGGGCCGATGAATTCTGGGCCAATTCTTTGTTGAGCTGCTGCGGAAATTTTTCGCTCTAGCCACACTGTCACTAGAACACTGACAGTAGCAGCAATAATCATCAATAACATGGGTAATGGTAGCCAAACGGTTCTGGCTATTTCTGGGGATAGGCCCAAGTCTACGAGAGCTTCAATAAATGTTCTTTGTAGATCGATTCCTGAATTCATTTAGAGTAGGACTAAATAAGTATTATTACTTTGCTTGTTGATTTTATCAGAAAGATAGGGTTCTGGGATTAGCTAAACCTGATATTTTTATAGAGCATGGATAATTGATAATTGATAAAAGGGGTTGACACTTTTCAAATGTCCAAGTGAATTAAGTAATGAATATTGGTCTATAAACTTACAAAATAGGGAATAGGGAATAGAGGGAAATAATTGATTATTTCTGTACGATAATTGATTTAATTTTTTATTGTTGGAGATATCTATTATAAATGTAATAGAAACTTTCCTAAACTTTCGGCTTGACTTGTTGCTATTTCTATAATTTTTGTATCTTTAGAATGAGTTTGTGCCGTAAAAAAAGCCAACACTATCAAAACTTTATTTTGTGTAATTACAGGTACAGAAAAGCCACTTTTGACTCCAAAAGCTTTCGCAATTTGATTGCGTAAAAAATATCCCTCAGATTCGATAGTTACGTCTATAATCCATTCCGGTTGTTTTGATAACCAAACTCGTCCTGGTAAGCCTTCACCCCTAGATAATATAAAATCTTGACTACAAACCCAAAATTGTTCTAAATCCTTGTTGCCAAAGCCGGAATCAATATAATAGCTGGAACTAAGTTGTAGTAGATTTTTATCTTCATCTGGTATCCAAGCTTCACCATAAGGAAAATCAGTTGATACACAAATTTTTTCTAGACTTATAGTAATAGTTTCATTCATGGATATAGGTTTGGTTTATCAAATTATATAATGTCAGATTTAATAGTTATAATTAGGGCTTACAAAAGCATTAACTTATGAATAAAAGTGCCTTTTTGTGCCTTTGAAAAGTGCCTGGTATCACGTCTAAAACCCTCAAAAAATTAGTATTTTAGGCGCATAGTTTGGCAGAAAAATCAGGATATTATTCTTTTGAATACTTCCTCTATAACTCCCTATTTATCCTGACTCTTAACTACTTCCTGTCTCAACAAAAAGACTTTTTCAACAAACCCTAATTATATATTTTACCGAATTATTAATTATCATTTTCTTTGTGGGTTTAATACCCCACCGTCAACGGGGGTGTTCACGCATTACTTGG
>NZ_RCBY01000217.1 GCF_003838195.1 Okeania hirsuta | reverse complement strand
ACTAATCATGAAAATTTTTCTTCTCTTGGTCGATTGGATATGGCGAGGAGACCCGTTCTTACAGACCCGCTCCGAAGTACGCCATCCCACCCTACGGGAAGCTGCGCTAACGACCGCTTATTATCCCCTTAAAAGGGGAGGCGCATACCCACAATTTTTCGGTAAAACAGAAGAAGCAACTAATTTAATTAAGACTTTTCCCGGTTGAGGAATGGGTTTTGGTAATTGGGCATATTCCAGTTTTTCCATTTCTCCATACCCTTTTAGAATAACAGCTTTCATTAATTGTCTCATAGTTACTATAATTATTTGTAGCTGACTAAAAACTTGCTATCAATAATCTGATATCCTTGATTAAATCCAGCATCAATCAGCGCTTGAGTTGTCTTTCCTCCATCAAAAAAATAAAAACGGCAAAATTGCTCGCTGAGAATTTCCCCATTAGCTTGAGAAAACACATACCATTTATCAAGATAATTTCCCTCCTTCTTGATTTTCTGCTCATAAAAAATCTCATCTTTAATTTCCTTTTTATAGCTGGTATGACCTCCCTGAATTCCCAATGCTAATAATCCACCCTCGTCTAACTGACTGTGTAACTTTGCCAGCAACTGCTGATTTTTTTCTGGATCGATTATGTGGCTAGAAATTCTATATTCTCCATCTTCTTCCAATATACAAATAACACCTCCAGTTGAAACTATAGCTTCAAACTTTTCCTCAGTTTCAAATTCCGTAATATCTTGACAAATCAACCTAACATTTAAATTTGCTAATCTATTCTTAGCAATTTCTAACATTCGGGGAGAAAAATCAACGCCAACAATGTTATAGTTTGCCAAATAAAGCATTTTTTCAGTCAGTAATCCAGTTCCTACACCAATATCTAAAACTTTTCTTCTAGCACCAAGTAAGTTGTACAAAATATTGCTAAGGGAATCATAGTTAAAGTATCCACTTGTTAATAGGTTGTCATAGTAATTGGCTATCCCAATGTACTCATTAATCATTCATTTATTCTCATTAATTATTCCTCTGCTGATTAAATATCAAAGCATTTACAGATCAAGGTAAGTGCCTTTTTAGATATTGAAAAAGTGCCTATTTTTCAGCTATTCATGCTCAAAAAGTTAGCATTTTGGGGAAGAGTAGGGCAAAAAAATTACTGCCCCTACTCCTTAAAAAGAACTTTTTCAGCAAACCATAATTATTTTGAAGGTAATCCAATTTATAGTAGGTAATGAAATATTTTACACTACTCAAACAGGATTGCTATATTAAAGCTTAATTGGTGGAAACTCAATAATTTTTATCTATCTATAATTAAACTAATTCTTTCGCCCTACCTGCCCCTTCATGGGTTTCCCAAATTGACACAAAATTCTTCAACATTACTTCTTTAGAACTAATTTTTTCAGTAGTACCAAATGGTTCAATTATTGCATCAATATTAGGATAAACAAAGAAGGGAATTGATATTCTAGTTGCATCAGAATTACTATGAAATACTTCATGGGGCGTACTGACAAATAAACCTTTTGTCCACATTTGCAACAGATCCCCTAAATTAATCACAAAAGCGTCTTCTACGCAGGGAGCATCTATCCATTCTTCTTTAGTATGAACTCTCAAAGAAGGCTGGGGAAAATATTCTTGAATTAAAACTGTAAATATGCCATTATCAGTATGTTTTCCTGCTTTTCCCATCCCCGCAGGATAATAAATCGTGCGCTGGATTAATGTCGGTTTTGTAAAATATCGATCGAAGAAATTTGCTTCTAATCCTAAAGCTAAGGCTAATCCTTTTAATAATTTAGGAGTTACCTTTGTCATTATTTCTTTTTGTAGCTGATAATGAGAACTAGCAAAACCTGGAGCTACACTATCATCAGGTATAACTGTCGGACCGGTAAAAGGTTCCTCAGATAGAGGTCTTTCTATACCTAAATCGAAAACTTGTTTGGGGTCAAACCCAATTTCTTTATTCAGAAATTCTCCATACAAAGGAACGTAACCCCTGCAAGTTTTGGGATAAACTTTTTGGATATCTTGACGGTAGTTTAATTTAACATCTTCAGGTAGTTCAAAAAAATTCCGGGATGCCTCAATAGTTCGATTGATTATTTCTCTAGAAACTCCATGTTCTCTAAGATAGAAAAAACCATGTTCGTAGCAAACATCGTACAATTTTTTGATTTCTTGAGGTCTAGCTTTTTCTAATTCTGATAAGGAGATAATTGGCAGACTTTTCATAGAATCAATTTTATTTACCTATATAGTTCAAGTTTACGTCTGAATTGCCACAATAAAAACCATAGAGTTAGCTAATTTTTGCTTTCCTCTATTACTAGAAAATAGTTAAGGTTTTGGTAAAACCTAGGGAGTTGATTCTATCAGGTTTCCTGTTTGACTCTTTTGCCCTATTATGGAAGTAATAAGGGCTATCTTAAAAGTACTAAGACTAATTCAAAAACAGTACCCGAGCGAAACTTTTAACAAGCTCCTGTTCATAGAGAGAAACAGGAGTAGTGCTGCATAACTTTTCGGGGTGGAAAAATTATCAGAATCAACATCCTAGGTAAAACTGGCTGCACGTGATCGCTAAAGCTATGTAGTTAGCTTTTTCTTGGGTAGCTTTCACTCTTCGCTCACAGCAGCTTGTCAATTAACAAACTGCAAAAGCCCAATAATGCGCCCCTTCTTCGGAAATATATGGACTATCTTTAACATGGTTGACCAATTTAACTTTACCTTCTTGTTGGTAGCGGTCGCAAACTTCTTGGAAGTTAGTGCTATCATAATAGCTCTTGCGAGTACTTACTACTATCCATCCTCCTGGTTTGGTAATGCGGATTAGTTCTGACAAAGCAGTTGGTGGTACATGACCTAAAGTGAACACGCCACAACAAACTGTCGCATCATATTGGTTGTTCTCATAAGCTTCATTTTTTTTCGTGAGGTCTATTCCACTTTCCAGAAAATTATAAACACCTGTCGAGAGAGCTTGTTCTACCATTCTTTCAGACAAATCAGATCCATCTATATTCTGATAACCTTTTTGCTTGAGGACAATACCTACTAAACCAGTTCCACACCCTGCATCAAGGATTTCAATATTGCGATTACTGGTGTCTATTGCTTTCAACCCATCATCGCTCTTTAGACTTCCTAAGAAATTCACGATGTACTCAGGACCTGTATACTCTTCGTTAGATACATCATTATTGTATGCTACTGCCCATTTATCATAATATTCTTGTATCTTTTCAGGATTACCAGACAAAGTATGGGCTTCTTTAATTGCGTCAAAACTATCGTTAGTTTTTGCTGTTACTGCTTGATTCATAATTTTTAATGGCTGAAAACTACTTTTTTTAGAACCTTTGTTGACTATAATACTATTTCTTCAGAGTTTACTCTAACTTAATTACCATGATTTTGGTCAGTTTGCAAAGATATTCCTACCATATCTTCTAGTAATTTCACTACGGACATTTCTCCCTGGTCTTGACCATATTTTGCCTGGGCAGCATGGAAAATATTCCTTGCTTGATTTCCCATCATTAAAGGTACATTTGATTTCTGAGCGAGTTCATCAATAAGCCGTAGATCTTTAACGCACAATTTGATAGTAAAAGACGGATCGTAATGTCCTGCAAAAATAGAGGAAATATCATGATGTGCCACCCAACTACTACCCGCACTAGATTTAATCATTTCTGCTAAATTAGTTAGGGGAATGCCAGCTTTTGCTCCAAGAACAAGTGCTTCTCCAATTGCACAAGCATTGATAAACCAGAGCATATTAGTAATTAGCTTAGTTATATTTCCTGTCCCTAAATCTCCTGCATAAAATATTTTTTCTGCCATAGGTTCAAGGATAGGTTTTGCTTGTTCAAATACCTCTAACTCACCACCTGCAAAAAATATTAATTCTCCCCTTTCTGCCCCATCTACTGCATTGGTTACCGGTGCTTCTAGCACTTTTATTCCTGCGGAAATAACTTTTCGAGCTATTTCTTGGAATAAGGTGGGAGAATTAGTTGTGCAATCAATCCAGATGGAACCGGGACTAAAACTTTTCAAGATACCTTTTTTTCCTAGCACAACACTTTCTACTGCTGCAGGATTAGGTAACATGGTAATAACGGTATCTGTTTGACTAGCAACTATTTCTGGGGATTCTGCCCACTTTGCCCCTTTTTCAAGGAGGTTTTTTGCCGCCTCTTGACGTAAATCATGGACAACTACAGGAAAACCCGCTTCAAGTAAGTTTCGCGCCATGGGATTTCCCATGTTGCCAACACCGATAAAACCTATCTTATTCATGCTTTATTTATTTAATTTAATGACAAAAAAATCAGGTATCAAGCCTCCCATTTCCAGGCAGGGTCAATTTACTCTAACTAGATAAAAATTTTATCCTTTGAAATCTCCTGCATCTTGCTAGAATTAGTTAACCAAAAATATAGGGTTGTAAATATTGTCTGATGACAAAGAATTAGCCCTGCCCTTTCAAGGGGATAAAAAAATCAACTTCAGTATTTCAAACCTTCTACTAAAGTAGGAGAGGAGGTACTAATAACTGAAATGATACGATGTGCAACAAAGCCGGGAAAAATTACTGTTTCTGAGTCTTTAGATCAAAGTCTTTTGATCTAAAGTTACTATTATCTTCTTGATTGGAAAAAGTTGCACATGACGTTTTAATTTCTTAATTTTCTAACTTTTAACTTTTAGTTTGACTAAAATCAGGATTACCTAATTTTCTGATAGACATGATATTGCTTGCAGGAAGTTATATTTTGAAATTTAAAACCACATTCATCCAATAAGAGTTGAGCCATAGTTTCTGGTAGAAGTTGATAAGTACAAGTTTGCTTTGCTAAGACAACTTGATCCTGAGAAAATATATAGTGTTTATCAAATTTATCATGGGGAATTGGTAAGATTTTTTGACTGTAAGTTATCCCATTAGATAGAGTTTCTTCATAATCTTTGTGAACACCTTGAACACTAAAAATTAAGTATCCTGCATCGTTTAAATGATTTGCCACATTCTGGAAACTTTTAATAATATTTTCTACTTTTGGCAAATGGCTACAAAAGGTATATTCTGTTTGGCCGTCGTCGATAAAATACCAAATTCCTCCATTAGAAAAAGCTGCATCAAACTTCCTTTCTAAATCCATAGTTAATACATTTTTATGGTGTAAAGCCACGTTTTCACCAAGGCGCTGTCGTGCTTTCACCAACATACTTTCAGTGAAATCGATTCCTAAAAAATCAATTTCAGGTAATTTTTTGATTAATTTTTCCGCAACTAATCCTGTACCAACTCCTAATTCCAAAACAGAGTCACTTGATTTAAGAATTTCTGCTAGGGCATCTGTTTGAGTGTCGTAATCATAATAACCTGCGGTCATCAAAAGATCGTAATATTTTGTAATGCCAGTATATTGATTGATTTGTTGTTTCAATATTTTTTTCATTAGTTTTTTAGTTTAATTAACATGACCTAGACAAAACAGTGCCAGACAATAAGCTTAAATTATAAACAGGCAGAACCCTCGACGTTAAAAAGGTATATAACCCTAATTACCGTGCAAATAGTTAAAAAGTTTTTAAATGCCTTCTCTAAAACTCTTTAAGCCTCTTGAAGAGGGCATTTAGACACTTCATAATACTATTGAATAAAACTTTAGTTTTATCTATCATCAAAAATCTTTCTTGCTAGAGTTACAAGAAAGTCCTACAGAACCCATTTGATATGTTCTTGCCTAATCATTAGCCTACAGTTTCTTGGTTTAATCATTTTATTGGCATAATATATTTCCATTCAACCTACCTAGTCCGAAATTGCTCAATATACTAGCTACTTCAGAAGCTAAATTTAGCTCAAAAAGTATAGCAAATCGGTTGTATATATTCAAGATTAGTTGAGAAACTGACCACAAGTCAACACTTAAATTTTGGCTTAATCCCTGAGAAATGGGAAGAAACTCAAAAATTACACTTGTTGAGTTTCTTCCCATAATATTTTTGGTATTATCGCTCAGTTTTTGCTAGTTTTCGGCTAACTTCTTCCTTTTGGTCCTAAACCTACTGCACCTGCATAAACTGCGCGATCACCCAATTCATCTTCAATCCGCAACAATCGATTATATTTGGCCACCCGTTCACTACGACAGAGAGAACCAGTTTTAATCTGACCTGCCCGTGTTCCTACGGCTAAATCAGCAATAGTTGTATCTTCTGTTTCTCCCGAGCGGTGACTGATAACTGAACGGAAACCATTACGAGTGGCTAAGTCAATAGTTTCTAGAGTTTCAGTCAGGGAACCGATCTGGTTAAGTTTAATTAAAATTGAGTTACCAGCACCCATATCAATGCCTTTTTGTAAACGAGAAGGGTTGGTAACAAATAAGTCATCTCCCACTAATTGAATTTTGCTACTTAATTTTTGGGTGAGCTGTACCCAACTGTCCCAGTCGTCTTCATGTAGGCCATCTTCTATGGAGACAATGGGATATCGATCTACTAAACTAGCTAAATAATCAATCAATTCAGTGGGAGAATGAGTTGCGCCGTCGTAAATATAGTTACCATCTTTGTAAAATTCGCTAGCTGCTACATCTAGGGCAAGAGCTACTTGTTTTCCTGGTTTGTAACCAGCTTTCTCAATCGCTGCAATTAATATATCTAATGCTTCTTGGTTTGAACCTAAGTTGGGAGCATAACCACCTTCGTCTCCTACTCCACCTAGTAAACCTTTGTCTTTGAGAACTCCACTTAGGGTAGCGAAGACTTCTGCACCCCAGCGCAATGCCTCTTTAAATGAAGGTGCGCCCACAGGTACGATCATAAATTCTTGAATGTCTACGTTATTCGCAGCGTGAGCACCGCCGTTAATGACGTTCATTAGGGGTACTGGAAGCAGACTTGCTTGTGGGCCACCTAAATAGCGATACAATGGCATACCAACAGAGTTAGCTGCCGCTTTAGCTGTTGCTAGGGAGACCGCAAGGATAGCATTTGCTCCTAGGTTGCTTTTGTTAGGGGAAGCGTCTATTTCGATCATTTTGCTGTCAACTAAGGTTTGGTTGAGAGCATTAATTTTGACTAGGGTGGGGGTAATTTGTTCTTCTACGTTTTTGACTGCTGTGAGTACCCCTTTGCCACCGTAGCGTCCCTGATCTCCATCCCGAAGTTCATGAGCTTCAAAGCTACCTGTAGATGCACCACTAGGCACTTGGGCCAGTCCAACTATACCGTTGCCTAGGTGGACTTCCGCTTCAATTGTTGGACGACCACGGGAGTCAAGAATTTCTCTGGCGTGGATTGATTCAATACCTGTCTCCATATTTTTTCTTCCTTATTCTGTCAAGTTTGATGGTATTGGCTAAATACTAATTACGGGTTTCTTACGCTATGGGGAGTCGTCTTTGTCAACCCAAATTAGCAAAATTTAGCATTTCCACTGACAGAATAGAAGGTTAATCCGGCTTTTGAGCTAGATATCAAAAATGTTTAATAATTTTATCAATTCTCTTTCTATACCACTAATTTTACCTAAATATGTAATTTCATATATTTTTTTAATAATTTTTTAAAATATATTTAATCTCAATATTTCTATTCGTACTCATATCAAAATGATGAGTTTTAGTTGAATATTAATGATGAGTTAATTTTTCAAAATATACTTTTTTTGACTATAAAAAATTGATTTAATGGTTTTATATATGCTATTTTTATTGGGATAAATAACTCTATAAATTTATAAAATTTTTACTTTAAATTAAGGACGATATACGTATTTTAATCTTTTTTTTTGCTAAAAAAAACTTGATTTGCTTTAGGTAGTATACTTTTTATAGGGATAGGAAAAATAGGATAGCTGTTGGTTTTGCCAGGTAAATAGGGCAAAAGGTAGTAAGGTAGTAAAGATTAAGACGAGGCATGAAAAACTACTTTTTGATCGGCAGATTTGGTATCAGGAAGATTTAACCGCTTTTTGAATCAAAAAATAAAATTGTAAAAACTTAATACCAAGTTAATATGAAGTTGCATAGAATAATATTTTAATCAGAGTGAAATGTAGATCGAGACAGACAAGTTAATAAATTTCATAATTCTGTGGAGTCTCACATAATATTGGTATAACACCTAACAGCTAATACCTAACACCTAATTCTGTAGAGTCTCACATAATATTGGTATAACGGCAGAAAAAAAATTAGTAGTCATGAATAGAGTTACTTATAGAAATATCAAAAGTTATACCAAATTCAAAAAAGTATGGTCATAGTCTAGAAGAAGGGAACAAGGACTAGGTAACGTGCATCTCGGAACAGAGTTCTATCACTAATTATCCGGACTTGATATAAGTAAAGAGATTTGCGCTCCTGTTAATTCTTAGCTCCTGACTCCTCCTTTTGCAAAAGCCACTATAAAAAGGTAGTCCTGCATAGTAGTGGTAAGATAATTTAAGGATAAAATCAAAAGTTTTTTGTATCTACTCAATATGATGGGGTAGGCAATTATGATAGCTGCCAAGACCAAAAATCGCGCTCGAGAAGATCGGCTAAATCACAAAAAAGAATAAAGGATCAAGAATAATAACAGGAGAATCAAGTTGGTTATAGAAGATGAAATATGAGACAAAATAATGACAGCAAAAAATTAGTAGAGCAAGTCCTGCAAACAATTAACCCGACCGAAATTGCAGACAAATCCTTGTCTCAAACAGTAGAGGTATTACTGAACCTGATAGAGCAATTACAGACACAACTCAAAGAATTACAAACAGAAAACCAACGTTTAAAAGACGAAAATAACCGTCTTCAGGGAGAACAACAACAGCCCAAAATCAAAGCCAAAAAACCAAGAGGATTTTCCCAGAACTACTGATCACAAAAAGAACGAAAGCCACCTCAAAACCATTCAAAGGGCAGTAAAAAATCTCAGCTCAAAATAGATAGGGAAGAAATACTAGAGTACCCTATGGAATTACTACCCATTGATGCAGAGTTTAAAGGTTACGAAGAAGTAATCATTCAAGATATTACCTTGGGAACCGATCATGTATTATTCCTGAAACAGAAATACTACTCACACTCTACGCGAAAAACTCCCAAGGCAGAATTACCATCAGGTGATGAAGGAGAATTTGGCCCAGGAATTAAAAGCTTAATCATTAGTTTGTACTATGGGGGAAATATGACCCAAGGCAAACTATTAGAGTTTCTAGAGGACATGGGCATTTCCATGTCAGCCGGGCATTTGTCCAATCTGTTAATCAAAAACCAGTCTGGTTTTGAGACAGAAAAAAGTGAAATCTATGAAGCCGGACTATTAAGTAGTCCCTGGCAGCACTTTGACCAAACAGGAGCCCCTGTGGGAGGGGTTAACTATACTACGAATGTAGTGTGTAACCCTCTTGATACGGTCTACTTTACTACTGCCAAAAAAGATAGATTAAGTGTACTTCAAGGTTTACTTGACCGACGAGAATTAGAGTTTATTATCAATCAAGAGACTTTTTCACTGTTGGAGACCTTACATATACCAGATAAATGGAAGAAGTCTCTGGAATTGTTGCCCCAAGAAACTGTATTGAATTCCATAGAGTTTAATGGGCTACTAGATAGAGATTTACCATTATTAGGGCCACAAATGCGTCAACGTATTAAAGACGCAGCAGCAATCGCTTTTGATCATCAGCAAACTGACTGGCCAGTTATAAAAACTCTCCTCTGTGATGATGCACCGACCTTCAAGTTACTAACCGATAATTTAGCTTTGTGTTGGGTACATGAGGGACGAGATTATAAAAAGTTAACTCCCAAGGTTAATGATCATCAACAACTCCTGGAACAATTCTTGGATGATTTTTGGGATTACTATCGAGAGTTACTTGCTTATAGAGATGCTCTCACAATTTCAACTGCCCATAGATTACGCTCTGAATTTTCTCGACTTTTCGACACTCAGAGTGGTGATCAGCAGTTGGATGAACGAAAACGATTAACTGCGACCAAGATTTCGGAGTTGCTGTTGGTGTTAGACCATCCGGAATTGCCGTTGCATAATAACCCGGCAGAGTTAGCTGCTAGGACTATGGTGAGGAGACGCCATATCAGTTATGGAACTCAGACGACTGAGGGGACTGCATCTTGGGATACTTTTATGTCCCTTGTTGCTACTACTCGCAAGCTGGGATTGAGCTTTTTTGAATATGTACGCGATCGCATTTCTCAGACCAGAAATATTCCCTCTCTGGCAACTATTATTTACGATCGCTCTTCTATTAATTCCCTTGGCTGGTCTTGGCAGCTATCATAATTGCCTACCCCATCATATTGAGTGGATACAGTTTTTTGATAGTTAGATAATATTGCTAAGGCTTGGGAAAAAACTTATTGTTCCTCGGAAGTGATAGAATCGTTATGGTTAACTTTATTAATAATCTAACATCGCAAACGGTTGATCTTCGGAGCTTCTCTTAGGGTGGGATGGCGTTAGCGCTTGCGATAGCATTCCGCTAGGAAAGCGGCTCTGTCAAGAGCGGACCTCCTCGTCATATCTAATTGACCAACAGAGCAGTCAGATCCCGCATCGGTGGCAGATGCAAGGGAATGCTGACCAAGAGAGGGAATGCGCACCAAGCAGGTTAAAAAATATTCCCCACCTCCTTATATTCCCACATCCCCATCTCTTTTTAAATAGATCTCAAATGGGTTCTATAGTAATTATTTTGGTCAAAAAACAGCAGTGGAAGCATCTTGCTCCCTTATAGTGCCACGCGCAAGTCAGATAGGGGAACAGTGGAATTGGTGAGGTACAGAAGTAATTGACTGAGGAGAGAGCATTTATAAATTTCCTAACCTTTGCCTTTACTACTTTACCGAAAAAATGGGTTTAAAGCCTCCCCTAAAAGGGGGACTTTCTCTGCATCAATATTTTTTTCAAATAATTGTTTGATCTGGGAAAATGTGTGATCAAATAATAGTATAAAAGCAAAAAGATAACAATCTTAGTAAGAGAGGCCAAGTTATTAAACGGGACATCAAATCAATATAAATCCTTGGATGAAGCTATCAGAACAGCACAGTTTATTAGAAATAAAGCTGTCAGATATTGGATAGACAACCAAGGAGTAGATATAGCAATGAGCGCTGGCACGCTTTACATACTACTAATGTCTTAACATGTAGTATTAAGTTCTGCTACATGACCGATATTTTTGATATGCGATCGCAACTCAGTTCCTCTGTCGTGAGCCAAATATGCTTTGGCCTGCCATATCTGACATCAGAAGGTCTGCGATCGTGTCTCGGTTTCACCCCATCCAACCATGCTGATCTTCAAGTTTTATAGACTCGCTCCTTGAAATTTAATTCCTTGGAATAATTGATTTAACTACTACGGAAAAACTTCAGGATTTTCCATGAAAGCTGCATCCACACAGTCTCTAAAATTCTCAAAGAATTTGAGTCTTTGTCTCATCCAATTTTTTAAGACAAACCACCAACGTTCTATCTTATTAAAATCTGGTGAGTAGGGTGGTAAATACCAAATTTCACACCCTTGCTTGGCCACTAATTCTTCTATATAAATTGATTTATGAAAGGTTGCATTATCCAATATAATAACTTGTCCTGGTTTTAATTTTGGTAGTAAAAATTTTTTTAACCAATTCTCAAACAAATTACGATCACAACTTCCTGTAAATCTTAAAGGAGCAAACATTTTTGATTGATTTATAGCTGCAATCCAACTGACTCTCTCAGTTCTTTTTCCCGACTTCATACCTGGTACTCTTTTCCC
>NZ_RCBY01000216.1 GCF_003838195.1 Okeania hirsuta | reverse complement strand
TGGGTTTAATACCCCACCGTCTACACGGTGTTCAAAATTACTTGGGGTTAGAATCCCCATGTAATTTTCCTCCTGTCTCCTGTCTCCTGTCTCCTGTCTCCTTCTTCAACGTAAAATTGCTAACTGTCGTGAAGATTTTCTACACAAGCTATCGCGTAGGATAGTTGACGAAAACCAAGTCATAGTAACTGAAAATCTTAATGTCAAAAGAATGATGAAAAATCATTGTCTAGCCAAGGCAATAGGACAAGTTGGATGGGGAATGTTTATGACTATGCTGAAGTATAAGGCAGAAAATGAAGGCAAGGTTTATCAAGAGGTTGATAGATTTTTCCCCAGTTCTAAAACTGGCCATATTTGCTTAAACCAAGTAGGAAGTTTACCTCTTGATGTCAGACAGTGGACTTGTGAAAATTGCCAGACAACCCATGACAGGGATATCAATGCTGCAATTAACCTCAGAGAGGAGGGACTACGAATTTTGACCTGTGGGACGCGGGACAAAGCCTATCGCCAGACTGTAAGTCGTATTAATAGAGGACGTAAGAAATCTACTACTACGCTGGTCTCTGGGTTGTGGCCTATGTTGTACGCTTGCGTCAGCGCCGGGACAGTTCACCCAGTTGCATTTGATTTAAACAAGAAATGCCATAAAGTTCCAATACCTGATACATTAAGCCAATATCAGTAAGCAAGATTCAAAGTAAGTTTATGAAAGTCCTGGTAATTGGTGGCGATGGCTACTGCGGTTGGGCAACCGCTCTTTATCTTTCCAATCAAGGTTATGAAGTAGGTATCCTAGACAGTATGGTTCGGCGACACTGGGATATGCAACTTCAAGTCGAAACTCTGACACCTATTGCCCCGATCCAACAGCGCATTCAACGTTGGAAAGAGTTGACTGGCAAAAAAATTGACTTATATGTAGGAGATATCACTGACTATAATTTCCTGAGTAACACACTACGTCAGTTTGAACCAGAATCTATAGTCCACTTTGGCGAACAGCGTTCTGCTCCATTTTCTATGATTGACCGCGAACACGCTGTTATGACTCAGGTCAATAATGTAGTGGGGACGCTAAATATTCTTTATGCAATGAAAGAGGACTTCCCAGATTGTCACTTGGTGAAACTGGGAACTATGGGAGAATATGGTACACCTAATATAGATATTGAAGAGGGCTATATCACCATTGAACATAATGGGCGCAAAGATACTCTTCCTTATCCTAAACAACCAGGTTCTTTCTACCATCTAAGTAAAGTTCACGATAGTCACAACATTCACTTTGCCTGTAAAATATGGGGACTTCGTGCCACAGACCTCAATCAAGGAATCGTATACGGTGTTGCACTAACTGGCCTCCTAAGTGATGAAATAATCAAAGATGAACTCTTGATTAACCGTCTGGATTATGATGCAGTTTTTGGTACAGCTCTCAATAGATTTTGTATTCAAGCAGCTATTGGACACCCACTGACTGTGTATGGCAAGGGTGGACAAACTCGTGGCTTGTTAGATATTAGAGATACAGTCCGTTGCATGGAAATAGCGATCGCTAATCCTGCAGAAGCAGGTAAATTTAGAGTCTTTAATCAATTTACTGAAATGTTCAGTGTTGGTGACTTGGCAATGATGGTCCAAAAAGCAGGTAAAGCTTTTAAAGATAAAGCAGGTAAAGATTTGAATTTAGCTCCAGATGATTTAGATAATTTGGATAATGTAGAAATTAATTACCTCGAAAATCCTAGAGTGGAATTAGAGCAACATTATTTCAATGCTAAAAACACAAATCTCTTAGATCTTGGCTTGCAACCTCATTATTTATCTGATTCTCTGTTAGATTCTCTGCTAAATTATGCTATTCAATACAAGCAACGTGTAGATAAAGATCATATTCTGCCCAAGGTATCTTGGAAACGATAAACTGTCTATAAAAATCATGGAGGTAATAGTTTTTACTATTACCTCTGTTTGGTTAAATAATTTTCAAAAAGAAGCGATCGCCAGTTATAAATTTAATGGTTTAGTTAGGGCTTGCTGATTAAATCTAAAAGCAAGACATAAAAAGACTAAAGAATTTTTGGAGTCGAATTGCAGTGCAAATTTTTCACCTCTTTATGCTCAAAAAGGAGCGTATTTTAGGCGCATAGTTGGGCAGAAAAATCATTCTTACAAAACGCCCGCTCCTACCTCCTATAAATTCCAATTTCTCCTGTCTCCTGTCTCCAGTATTCCCCTCCTGGGAGGGGTTAGGGGTGGGTTGTCTCCTACCCCTACCACTCATACTTTTTCAGCAAACCCTAGTTAATATGCAGCTAGCCACACAAACCTACTTAACTCAAACAAATTAGTAATTGGCCAACTAATGGTAAATAGATATTAGCATAATTTGATGAAAACTCTGTGGTTGTCTACTAAGCATATAGGCTATAAATCATTAATTTTGCAGCGTCAAAAGGTTATTTTGGTGGTGAGTTTAGCCTGAATAGAATGAGTTGGATTAAAACCAACTTTTTATGGATGATGTATCGTTCTGCATGGGGCAGCAAAACAGGACAAGAAATAATTCTGGCTGTAACTATCAAACGTACAGCATTTGATGGAATTTGAACAAAAGGAATACATTCAAAATTTATTCCCACTATCTATAAAATTCAAGAAGAATGGAAAGAACTTGTGGGGCGATCAAGTATTAGACTGCAATGGGGTCTCGATCATAATCCCATGGGTGAAACTCTACGAAAGTATAGCCGAGATTGGATTGTGAAGATAGAAAATATTACAGAATTTGTACAACACCAGTGTATCTATAGAAAAGATAGTAAATGGACTTACTTAATCACACCGAAAGAAAATGTTTATCTTTGTTAATAATTATGAGATAATACATAAACTGGGATTATCGGTGTCCTGACTAAATTCAAGAGGTAATAGCTAAACCTGTTACCATGCAAAAAAATAAATATTCTGACTAATATTTTTCCAGCTAATATACTTATGAGGATAGCCCTTTTTACCGAAACATTTTTACCAAAAATAGATGGTATAGTTACCCGTCTATGCCATACTGTTGAACATCTGCAACGTTCTGGGGACCAAGTGCTAATATTTTCCCCCGAGGGAGGACTAAAAGAATATCAAGGAGCAAAAATTTGTGGCATTGAGGGTTTTCCCTTACCCCTCTATCCAGAATTAAAATTAGCAATACCCACTCCTACTATTGGTAAACAGTTAGAGCTGTTTCAGCCAGATATAATTCATGTAGCTAACCCAGCAGTATTAGGCTTAGGTGGCCTCTACTATGCTAAAAAGCTGAATATACCACTCGTAGCATCTTATCATACCCACCTTCCTCAATACCTACATCATTATGGTTTAGGAATGTTCGAAGGGTTGCTTTGGGAATTACTCAAATCAGGCCATAATCAAGCAGACTTAAATCTTTGTACCTCTACAGCAATGGTAGAAGAATTAAGCAACCACGGCATTGAGCGAGTAGACCTTTGGCAGCGCGGAGTTGATACAGAATTATTTCAGCCCCACCATGCTAGTCAAGAAATGCGCCATCGCCTCAGTCAAGGAAATCCAGATAGTGCAATACTACTATACGTTGGCCGTTTAGGTGCAGAAAAAGAGATTGACCGTATTAAACCAATCCTGGAGGCCATCCCCAATGCTTGTCTAGCTCTTGTAGGAGATGGACCTAACCGAGAATCCCTAGAACAACATTTTGCAGACACTCCCACACACTTTGTGGGCTATCTCCGGGGTCAAGAGCTGGCCTCTGCCTATGCATCTGCTGATGCTTTCATCTTTCCCTCTCGCACTGAAACTTTAGGATTGGTACTTTTAGAGGCTATGGCCGCCGGCACTCCTGTAGTAGCAGCTAATTCTGGAGGTATTCCTGATATTGTTACAAATGGAATAAATGGCTATCTATTCGATCCTGTTGATGAAAAAGGAGCGATAGGAGCTACTCAAAGCCTCTTAGCTCATTCAGAGGAACGAGAAACTCTACGTCAAAATGCCAGATCTGAAGCAGAATCTTGGGGATGGTCAGCAGCAACTCAGCAGTTAAGAAACTATTATCAAAAAGTTATTTCTGCCTATTCTATACCATCAGCAGCATAACTAAAGCTATTTGCGATCGCTAACTTCATCTAAATCAAAGGGTGCTATGGATGGAAATTTTTGATGGTAGGGAAAAACTGGAATTTATAGCAGGTAACAGAAAATTTTTCTTGTGAAACCTCTAAAGGAAGTACATTAAATAAATACAAAAAATTTGATGATTGCTAGATATGCTAAAGAGAGTAAACTGTCTGGCTATTAGGGTTGACAAAACAACTTTACATAATTTATTGTCCAGGTTACCCATATCTAAATCATAGATTTTAGATATGGACTGCGGGATATTAAATTCATTTGTGATAATTAAGTAGACTAAAACTAGTCTTGACACTCTCCCGTTAAATCCCTCGATTATAATGGGAGATTCTTGTTTCACTAGCACAACGCTAGGGCTACATACATTCTTAACTAGGCAGCAAATTAAATAAACTGAGTTGCCAGACCGTCTCCACAAGGATTGTTGCTCTGTCTTTACACTGACGTTTCCTCCGGGTAGGCGGTGCGCTTTCCCCTGGCCTTGTGCCCTTTTTGCTATTGATATAACTATAACACCAAAAATGCGGGCGCGTATTGCTCAATTATTTTTCTGGTTGAAATTTAGGCGTTGGTAATTGGTAAGATGATTTTCTGGTAAGCGTAACACCCCTTGCCTACTTTGGTTAGGTATTCGGAGCTATTACAGAAGGATGACCCTTAAAGTTTCATCTCGCTTGTTTACCAACACCGAAATTTATCTCTAGGTTGTCTGCGTAGATTTCCCGCACAGTAGTTACGCCCCATGTCACCGTTAAATCTCGTGATTAAAACCGGAGTCCTCTTTCAAAATTTATGATAGGATTTAGCTAACCATATAATTGTCCTAACTTTTCTAGATTTATGCCCTACTATTGGAATAAATATACTTAGATATAGTCTAATTTAGTATAATAACATTTTTTTTGTAAGTAAAAAACTTTATCTACTTGGAAAAAATTAAACCCAGAGAAAATATAGACTTAAGTTGGAGTAATTTAACTTTAAGATCAAGCAGTTCAAATGACATTCTCTAACGCTGTTGGTAGTATTCTGGCAACATTGACTCAAGTTGATCGTATGGGTCTACTGGCAACTCGCGTGAAGGATTTGCCAGTAGGAGAGTTTGTTTGTCTGCTAGAGTTTATTACTGCTGAATTTCATCAATATCTACGAGCTATTGACTTAATTAACAATAAAGGTGTTGAAACTTTACTAGAACAACTATTAGATGCCTTTACTATCAAAATTGGTCAAATCCTGAAAGCAGATCAAACAACTATTTTCTTAGTTAACCAAGAGAAAAAACAACTTTGGTATAAGACTATTCTCGAAAGTACGGGTAAGTCCCAAGATTACCACTTACCAATTAATGTTGGTATTTTAGGCCATGTGGCCACAACAGGAGAAGCGCTCAATATTGCTGATGCCAAAACTCATCCACTCTTCAGGGAAGAAGTAGACCAACCTCCAGGCTATGATACTCGTACTATCCTCTGTATACCAGTTTTCAGCACCACCAGCTCTAACAAACCAGTAGCAGTAGTACGACTACTTAATAAAGCGAATGATGTCCCTTTTGACAAAGAGGATGAGCAACTATTCCGCTCTTTCGGTGATTCAATGGGAATTATTATAGAAAGTTGTCAATCATTTTATGTAGCAGCTAGGAATCAGCGAGGGGTTTCAGCATTACTGAAAGCAACCACAACTTTAGGTCAAAGTCTAGACTTGGAAACAACTTTAAGAGCTGTAATGGATCAAGCTTGTAATTTAATGCAAGCAGACCGTAGCACATTGTTTCTACTTAGTAAAGAAACAAATGAACTTTGGACTAAGGTAGCGACAGCAGATGAAAAAAAAATGGTGGAAATTAGAATTCCTGCCAATCGAGGTATAGCTGGTTATGTTGCTTCTACTGGAGAAACTCTTAATATTCCTGATGCTTATATAGATCCTCGTTTTGACCCTAGTACAGATCAAAAAACAGGTTATCAAACAAGAAATATTCTCTGTATGCCTGTGTATAATGCTAAGGGCGAATTGATTGGAGTAACTCAGTTAATTAATAAAAATCAAGGTAGTTTTAATTCTTCAGATGAAAAATTTTTGTTAGCTTTTAATGCTCAAGCAGGTATTGCCCTTCAGAATTCTCAACTTTTTGAAAATGTTTTGGTAGAAAAGCAATATCAGAAAGATATTCTACAAAGTTTGTCTGATGTTGTAATTTCTACAAATATGCAAGGCAGAATTGTGACTATCAATGGAGCAGCTTTAGAAATGTTAGGTTGTCCTATTGACAAAGAGATAAAAGGTAAAACAAATAGACAACTTTGGGAGGAAAAACTGATTGGTAGATATGTATGGGAAGTTATACCAATTGAAAATTTACAGTTTCGTTTAGAAGATAGTTTACAGCATGGTACTAGACAATATGTTCCAGAGCAAAATTTACGAGTAGGTTCTTTTATAAAATTTGAAGGTGAAGAAGAAATAGCTTATATTTTAGCAGTTCCCGACCAAAAAAATCCTAATATTTTTATTCTTTGGGGAGAAGAAACACCGACCAATTTAGAGGCAAATTTAGTTCAAAATAACCACATGGATTTTAGCAGATTAATAGATATATCTGAATTAGATCGAGTCATTGAGCGTAGTTTGAATCTAACAGTTAATCCCCTAACTAATCCTGAAGGTGGTGTGCGTGGTGGATTGGTCGTTCTTGAAGATATTAGTCAAGAAAAACGCATGAAAAATACTATGTATCGCTACATGACTCCAGAGGTTGCAGAACAAGTAATGACTTTAGCTGAAGATGCTTTACTTGAAGGAGAGCGTAAGGAAGTAACTATTTTATTTTCTGATATTCGAGGTTATACAACTCTTACAGAAAACCTAGAAGCTTCTGAAGTAGTTAAGCTTTTAAATCAATATTTTGAAACAATGGTAGAGGCAGTATTTGACCATGAAGGAACTTTAGATAAGTTTATGGGGGATGCTTTAATGGCTGTTTTTGGTGCACCATTACCTTTAGAAAATCATGCTTTAATGGCGGTTAAAACTGCTTTAGATATGCGTCATCGTCTCCGAAAATTTAATGAGTCTCGTCCCGATAGACCACAATTTAAAATTGGTATTGGTATTAGTTCAGGGGAGGTAGTATCTGGTAATATTGGTTCTAAAAAACGAATGGATTATACAGTAATCGGTGATGGTGTAAATTTGAGTTCCCGTTTAGAATCAATTACTAAACATTATGGCTGCGATATTATTTTAAGTGAGTTTACTTATGAACTTTGTCGCGATTATGTTAGGGTCAGAGAATTGGATAAGGTTAAAGTTAAAGGTAAGCAAAAATCTGTAAGTATATATGAATTGATTGGTGCAATTTCAGATAATATTGACCAGGAAACAGAACAGTTTTTAGAACTTTATTCTAGAGCTAGAAAAGCTTATATGGAAAGGAATTTTGCTTTGGCTGTTAGTTACTTTGAGAGAGCTAAAAAAATGAGACCTGATGATGAAGCTGTTGGTACACATATTCAACGATCGGTTAAGCATATAACAAATCCACCACCAAATGATTGGGATGGAAGTTATACTATGATAACTAAATAGTTAAAGTTAGGAATATAGCAGAACAAAGAAGGAAGAATAAAGAAGGAAGAAGGAAAAACCTTGGGTTGTTTGAGTTTTTAAGCTTTTGATATTTCTGGGCAATTTGCTTAGACTGGATATAAGCAAGAATTCAATCCCAATTGAATACTTGACTAAATGCCAACTACTTAATAATTAATAATGTTTTAAATTTGTCGGTCTAAAAAATTTGGATGTATGATAAATTAAGCAATTATCTATATAAGTAGATAGATAAAATTATTTGTATACTTACTACTCAGATATATTTTCTGTTCAATTATTCTCTATACCCCCAAATACTTAATATGAAATTGACAATATTCGCAATCATAATGATTTTATCCCAACTTGGCTGGATAAATTCAGCAAAAGCAGCTAACCCAGCAGCTATTAGAAGACTATTAAAAACTAATGAATGTTCGGGATGTGACCTTAGTAAAGCAAACTTATATAATGCTAACTTGATTGGAGCTGACCTTGAAGGTGCAAATCTTGAAGGAGCAAATTTATCTGGGGCAAATCTTGCTGTTACTAATCTTATTGGTGCTAATCTTTCTAATGCCAATCTCTCTAGAGCAAAAATGAATGATGCAGATCTTCGAGGTGCAGATTTAACAGATACTTACCTAGCTCATGCTAATTTATCTAGAGCTTATCTGACAGGAGCAACTTTAGAAAATGCTAATCTATTTGAAGCTAATTTGATTGAATCTGTTGTTAGTGGGGCTAATTTTTCTAATGCAAATTTACGTCAGTCATATTGGTTGAGAGCTAATTTAGAAAATGCCAATATGAGTGAGTCTGACCTTTTTAATGCTGATATGCGTCAAGCAAATTTGAAAGATGTAAATTTTTCTAATGCGAACCTTGCTAAAGCAAAACTAATTGAAACAAATATAACTCTTGCTAATCTTAGTGGAGCTAATTTAGAAGGGGTTAATTTGCGTGGTACAACCATAGGTCCAAGTGTATGTTTACTCACTAATTTTATTGCTTGTGCTCCTGAAAAAATAGTTCCTGAAGTACTTCCTGAAGTAGCTCCTAAAGTAGTTCCTGAAGTTCAAGAAGAAGGTAAAGAAAAGGTTTATAAATAAATATTTTGGAGTCAATTAAGTTATCAGTTAGCCTTCTCCAGAGGAGCTGCAGACTTCAGTTATCAGTATCGCCTGAAATAGGAAGGCAAGAAAATGCAGAATTTTCTTTTTTATCCCTTTAAAAGTGGAGGTTTGATAACTTATTTTTGTGGTCAAACTAATATACAGTTCTAAGTAGTTTGAGGATGGTCAGTATTGACAAGAGAAAATGAAAGAAAATGAATTTTTCTCACTGCTTACCATCAAGAGTGAATTATATATTTTTTGTTTCAGGTTTTCTTTACCAAATCTCAAGCATTTTTCCTACATCTTCTTAAGAGTAAAGAGTAGGAAGCAGGGAGCAGGGAAATTAGGAATAAGATATGTTAACTTAATTTCTATAATCTTTAAAAATATTACTGAACTTACTTATTATCTGAATAACTGAAGTGTTGAAGAAGTATAACATTATTTTTGGGAATTGGTATTAGAAGTCAGGAGCAGAGAAGAAGAAGGGAAAGTTTTTTGCTATTGGTGCATAGTAATGGTAAAAATTAGGGGGAACCATAATTTTTTCACGACTTCCTCTGAAAATACTGTTGAATATCTTGGAGAATAAATATTTAGGTATAGCAATGTGCGCTGGCATATTTACAAATTACAAGAGGTGTCCAATAGCTAAAAGTCTTATATTATAGGTTTTTTATTCCCCCTTCCGGAGTGTTGCCTGTTGCCTGTTGCCTGCGCACAGCGCTATAAATACCAAATTTTGTTCTTAAACATTACTATGCAGGACTACAAGTTTTTTTCATAGCAGTTGAAGAAAACAAACATGAAATATCAAAAGCTTAAAACTCAGACAACGCAAGATTTTTCCTTCTATCCTAGATAACTAAAGCCTTCTTCCTTCTACTATATTGCTAATTATCTGGACGCGATAGTAACAATCTATTATGGACTAACATTGGTTATGGTGTCTAAAAATTTCACCTAATAGAAATCAAAATGTTCGCCAAATAAAGTCTTGTTGCTCAACTTAACTAATTTGGATGATAAATTTTGCCAAGGGAATGATCAGAATTAATTTCTATGATTAAATCTACTAATTCAGTATTTTTTATCAGTGGTGTAATAAATAATTCTGGATGTAATGCTTTCCAAAAATACTCCACAAACTTTTCAATTTGATCGTTGCTCATTCCCGACTTTCCAGAAGCAATCATTTGTTGTTCTGCTTGTTGTCGCCATTGTTTAGAAAAGCGATAATCATTAGGGTATAAAACAATTAATTTATCTAACTTTTGCCAAAGAGGTAAATAGTCTATTAATTTTCTATTCATATCACGGGCAAATTTTCGGTCTGTTTCTGTAATAATAGGTGGTGGTGCAGCATTAAAAACTTTCTCAGCAATTGGTCTAACTCCAACAAACCAACCTTCAAATAAAACAATATCAACTTTACTTACCATCTCAGGTTCAATTCTATCTCCAGCACCATTAAAAAGAGATTTATTAAACCTGGGAATTGGAATTAAGTTATCGGAACTTTGATTGTTAGATTGACGTAATTTATCTAAAGTTTCTATTCCTAAACTAATATCGTGGGTTCCTGGAGGACCGCGCCAAATTAATCGGGAATCTTGTTTTTGTAATAGTTGACGTTCAGCGTAAGTTTTATAAATATCATCAATAGAAATAGATATTGTATTGTAGCCAAGTTTATCTAAAATCAAGATTAAAATTTTAGCCAGAGTAGTTTTACCTGTTCCTTGTCCGCCTAAAATACCTTGAACTAATGGATGGCTTAAATTTTGACGCTTACCTGCTAATTTTATCCCTAAAGGCAACCAAAATTTCCATAAATTTTCGAGAGTATTATTATCCTTCAAGGGTAATTTATGATAGTCAGTAATTACAGATTGAAATACAAGCGATCGCTCTCTAATTACTTCTCTCACATTTTCTAAATTAATGTTAAAAACCTGGGCACGTTTTCGGTCTATTAATTCCTGAGTTTCTAAGATTTCTAACTCTTTTTTTCCTAGAAACTTTCTTACCTTTAAAGTCTCTAAAATTTGTACTAGAGATAAATTGGAAAATTCCATAAAAATCAAATTAACTATTGAATAAGGTTGTAGGTTTTAGGTTAAAAAAGTTAACCACCTCACCTTAGGAGAATAGTGAAAATATTAATATAACTCTATAATATAAAATCCGGTTGAATACTTATCTTATGTTTGGGGGTGGGAAGTGTGGGGAGAAGGGGAGGTCGAGAGATTGAAGGCGAGAAAGTGTGGATAGAATTATAAAAATATACTGTATAACCAGATTCTATATAATTTAGGAAATGTAGATATTTGTTTAAAGAGAACATGAAACACAAATATATTAATCATTACTTTAAGCAGTAGTCAGCAAGTAAGCAGTGAGCATTTAACTTATATTTATACTGAAACCTATAGAAATGTCATTTCAAAAGTAATTTCAACCCAAGATGATAATTGAAAGCTAGTTAACTACTAAGTAGTCGGACAAAATTAAAGTTTAGTATCTCACAACTAAAACTTCAAACCTACGACCCCAAGCTGAAAGCTAGTTAAGTGCTAAATAGTCGGGCAAAATTAAAGTTTATATCTCAAACCTACCTAACTAAAACCTACCACCCCAAGTTTATAGCTGAAAGATAGTTAACTGCTAAGTAGTCGGACAAAATTAAAGTTTAATACCTAAAACCTAAAACCTACGACCCAAAGCTGATAGTTGAAAGCTAGTTAACTGCTAAGTAGTCGGACAAAATTAAAGTTTAATACCTAAAACCTAAAACTTCAAACCTACGACCCCAAGCTGATAGTTGAAAGCTAATTAACTGCTAAGTAGTCGGACAAAATTAAAGTTTAATACCTAAAACCTAAAACTTCAAACCTAAAACTTCAAACCTACGACCCCAAGCTGATAGTTGAAAGCTAATTAACT
>NZ_RCBY01000215.1 GCF_003838195.1 Okeania hirsuta | reverse complement strand
CCCATGTAATTTTCCTCCTGTCTCCTGTCTCCTGTCTCCTGTCTCCTTCTTCAATATTTGTTGATATATATAGCGTTTCTCAAGTTACTGAGGTACAGTTGTTTTTCTGATTTTCTATTACCGAATAATTAATAATTAAATAATTAAATAATTAAACAATTCGGCTTACTCTGCCTCCCCTTCCAAGGGAAAAAAAATCACGAAGTCAGAAGTCAGAAGTCAGAAGTCAGAAGTTAACCCACCCCTAATCCCTCCCAGGAGGGGAAGTAGGGGATTAGAGCAACGCTCCAAAAATATTGCGCCTTAAAAGGCGGGGTTGCGCGACCCATATTATTTTGATAAATTTTTTCCTTATTGGTCAATCCTCTTCCTTTTAGGGAGAGGTAATTATCCATTATTCATTATCGATTATTGATGATCGATTATACATTAATGAAAGGAGAAACAAGAAAAAATTTTCCTTTTATTCAATCCTTTTCCTTTTAGGGAGAGGTAATTATCAATTATCAATTATCAATTATCAATTATTGAATACTCCCTACTCTCTAAAACAAACAAATTTTGTATCTCACGCTTCTTGGGAGTTGCTGTAGCAATCATTAGTTTTGTAGAAAATATCTACAGCATTAATAAATAGTAGGAATAGTTTTAGAGCTTTTATCTAAAATAAATTTTTATATTAGCGTTGTGATTTTTATATTTATACTTTGTTGTCAAGTATAATTGCTATTCATCATTAATATGAAAGTAAGCATTTCCTGCTAAATGCTTACATATCAAAAACGTTATAATATTCTACACTTAAAACTTACAATAACTATAACCATCAAAATTTTGCTAAATGTTAAATTATTTAACTCTAGAATACTAAAATATTAAAAATGTCAGCAATTTACCCTACATCAACTCTACCATTTATCGGTTCGGAAATTGAACCAGACTATACCACTGCCAAAGTAGCAATTTTACCAATTCCTTATGAAGCAACTACCACTTATAGAAGGGGTTGTGTTAACGGTCCATCAGCAATATTAGATGCGTCTCAACAGTTAGAATGTTATGACGAAGAATTAGACCGAGAAACTGGTTTAGAAGTTGGTATCTATACCCATGAATCTATAGCAGATACTGGTAATGGAAAAAAAATATTACCATTAGATATGCTAAAAGTCACTCAAGAAACAGTAGAAAAATTAGTGAATGATGGAAAATTTGTCATTGCTATCGGTGGAGAGCATAGCATTACAAATGGAATTGTTAAAGCTTATAAAAAAATATATTTGGATGAAAAATTTACAGTAATTCAAATAGATGCTCATGGCGATTTACGTGATGAATATGAAGGTTCAATATATAACCACGCCTGTGTAATGCGACGGATAATTGAAATGGAATTGCCAACAATACAAATCGGTATTCGGGCGATTTGCAAAGAAGAAGCAGATTTAATCAAGGAGAAAAATCTCACAGTTTTTCGTGCAAGGGAAATAGTTATTCAGCCAGATTGGATAGAAAGAGCGATCGCTAGTATTCGGACTCAACAAGTTTTTTTAACAATAGATTTAGATGGAATTGACCCAACATTAATTCCTGGAGTTGGTACCCCAGAACCTGGTGGACTAAATTGGTATTCTTTAACTGCATTTTTGCGGAAATTATTTGAATTACACGAAGTAATAGGTTGTGACATTATGGAGTTAGCTCCAATAGTTGATTCTGTAGTATCTGAGTTTACAGCAGCTAAATTAGTCTATAAACTTATTGGATATCAGGCATTAGCTCAAGGCTGGTAAAAATATGGGATATGATAGAAAAATATTTGTTCTAAGTAATGCAATTGTTTATAAGTAATAGAGAGATGAGTTTGACTGAAATGACAGGAACAGAAATTGATAATTATGCTCCAGATTTTGAATTGCCAGGAGTAGATGGTGAGGTTCATCATTTAGCAAGATATTTAGAAAATTTTAAAGTAGTTTGTGTGATATTTTTGAGTAATCAATGCCCAGAAGTAGATTTATACATTGAACGGATTAAGCAACTGCAAAAAGATTTTCAAAACCAAGGAGTAATCATAATTGGAATGAATGCTAATGATGCGACGATTTCTCCCAATCCCAAAGATAGTTTTGAAAAAATGAAAGAATTTGCAGCTAATAATCAACTAAATTTTCCCTATATTCGGGATGTAACTCAAGACGTAGCAGAAAGCTTTGGGGTTGACAAAACACCCGAGGCTTTTTTATTGGATCGGGAAGGTAAGTTACGATATCGTGGCCGAATAGACGATAATGTTAATCAGCCAGAAGCAGTAAAAGTTGCTTATCTACATCAGGCAATTGCCCAACTTCTTCAAGATGAAGAAGTAACCCCATCTCATACAGAAGTCGTTGGTTGCTCAATTAAATGGCGTCGTAAATTATAACTCAACAGTAGTAATACTGGGGTGATTGAAGAAGGAAGAAGGAAAAAGTTGACGGGGACAGTCTTTGACAGGCCACTTCCTGTCTACAAAACCCAACTAATTGTAAAGACCGTGTAGACAGCGGGGTATTAAACCCAAAACAAAAAGATAAAAAATTAACCGTCACTTCTTTAAACCGTTTCATGCCCTTTTATAAAAGTGATAAACAACTGAATAAATAGTAATTTCCAACTTTTGATAATTTAACTCTCATGCCAATATTATGTGAGTCTGCACAGAATGATGAAATTTATTAACTTATCTGTCTTTTTCTCAAGTCAACTCTGATGAAAATATTATTCTATGTAACTTCTGATAAATTTAGTATCAAGAATAAAATAGTGGAAAAAAGCAGAACAACTGGTATCGTATTGTGGAAGCAACTTTAGTTGAGAAAAGACTCAAAGTATGGGGACAGTCGATCGACGGGTTTTGCTGAAATTGAGTGGCGAATCCTTGATGGGAAGTCTTGGCTATGGCATAGATCCGGCAGTAGTCCAAGGAATTGCTCAAGAAGTGGCCGAAGTAGTGGCCACAGGAATTCAAATGGCAATTGTTGTTGGGGGCGGTAATATTTTTAGAGGTGTAAAAGCAGCCTCGAAAGGAATGGACCGAGCAACAGCAGATTATGTGGGCATGATTGCCACTGTGATGAATGCTATTACCTTACAAGATGCCCTCGAACAAGCAGGAGTGCCGACAAGAGTCCAAACGGCGATCGCTATGCAAGAAGTAGCCGAACCTTACATTCGTCGTCGAGCCATTCGCCATCTGGAAAAAGGCCGAGTGGTAGTTTTTGGCGCAGGTTCTGGTAATCCATTTTTTACCACTGATACTACTGCAGCTCTCAGAGCAGCAGAAATTGACGCAGAAGTAATTTATAAAGCCACTAAAGTCGATGGGGTCTATGATTCCGATCCAGAAAAGAATCCACAGGCCAAACGATACGAGTCCCTAACTTATGGGGAAGTATTAAGACAAGACTTACGGGTAATGGACAGTACAGCGATCGCTCTTTGTAAAGAAAATAATATCCCGATTATTGTATTTAATCTTTCGGTTACGGGTAATATCCGTAAGGCCGTTATGGGAGAAAAAATTGGAACTATTGTCAGAGGTTTTGATGAATGAATATAGAAGAAGCTGAAAAGAAAATGAAAAAAGCAGTTGAAGCTACTCAAAGTTCCTTCAACACGATTAGAACTGGAAGAGCTAATGCTTCTCTTTTAGACAGAGTAATAGTTGAATATTATGGAGTTCCAACTCCACTCAAATCTATGGCAAATATTGGCATCCCAGATGCTAGTACCATTACTATTCAACCTTTTGATAAAAGTAGTCTGGGCTTAATTGAAAAAGCAATTAATATGTCAGACGTTGGTTTAACTCCCAACAATGACGGATCTATTGTACGGCTAAATATTCCCCCACTCACAAGTGAACGTCGTCAGGAAATGGTCAAGTTAGCAGCTAAACTTGCTGAAGAAGGGAAAGTTTCTGTCCGTAATATTCGTCGTGATGCTGTAGATTCAGTTCGTAAACAAGAAAAAAATAGCGATATTTCTAAAGATGAATCACGAGATTTACAAGACAAAATTCAAAAGAAGACAGATAAATACATAGCCAAAATAGATGAGTTATTAGCTGCTAAAGAGAAGGATATTACAACGGTTTAAAAAAATCTTGAAAATCACAGATAAACAAAAGTAAAAAGTAAAAAATCAAGAGTTAAAAAACCTATATCAAGATATGTAAAATCAAGTATCTTAGAAAATCATAGGTAAAATGGGAACTCTGTGATTTTTGCAGGGGGGAGGTTCTATAGATGGTTTAAGCAAGTAAATAACTTTTCTATAGAAACTACCCCTGCTCAATAAGTATTTTCCCATCCTCAAAAATCATAAAAAACCTCAATATTGAAGAATTGAAGAAATGTTTGATTGTATAATCGTAGGAGCAGGCCCAGCAGGAGGTACAGCAGCTTATCATTTGGCTAAAAAAGGACGTTCTGTTTTAGTCATAGAAAAAGAATCTTTACCTAGAAAAAAAGCTTGTGGTGGTGGGGTATCTCCAGCCATCGCTGAGTGGTTTGACTTTGATTTCACTCCAGCAATTTCTCTCAAGGTCAAGAAAATTCGCTATACATGGAAATTAGAAGATCCCGTAGAAGCAGATTTACCTTCTGCAATGTGGATGGTAAAACGGGATATTTTCGATCATTTCCTGATCCAAAAAGCTCAAGCAGAAGGTGCAGAACTAAGAGAAAAAACAGAAGTTACAGGTATTGAATTTAAAAGCGATCATTGGGAAGTTAAAACAAACGGAGAACCTGTTACAGGTCGTTATTTAATTGCCGCTGATGGAGCAAAAGGCCCAATGGCTAAATGGTTGGGTTTCAAAGAATCAAAAAAACGACAAAGTTTGGTTTTTGAAGCAGCATTAAAAGACCAAAATCAACAAGTTAATTTTGAATTTGGCTCAGTTAAAAACGGCAATATCTGGAGTTTCCCGAAAGCAGATTCTTGCTCAATTAATATTGCTACTTTTAGAGGTGGGGAACCCAAAAATTTATCCAAAGATTTGATGGAATATGCACAAAAAATTGGTTTAAGTGCAAATCAAAATGAATTATTAGAACATCCTATTTCTCTATGGGATGGAGATAAAAATCTCCACACAGAAAATGCAGTATTAGCAGGAGAAGCAGCAAGTATATTAGACCCCTTATCTGCCGAAGGAATTCGCCCCTCAATTTTCAGTGGTGTCAAAGCTGCTGAAGCTATAGATAAAGCTTTGGGAGACGATGGAGATGCTCTCAAGCAATACACTCAGGTAATAAATGAAGAATGGGGTGCAGATATGGTTTGGGCAGGTCGTCTAGCAGGAGCATTTTATAGATTTCCCAAAGTAGCTTATAAAATGGGAGTTAAATTACCTGCAGCTACCGAAGTAATGAGTAAAATTCTTTGTGGAGAATTGCGTTATGCAGATATTGCTAACAAGGCCATTAAAAAACTCAGTGGCAGTTTTTTACCAGGAAGAGGTTAATTAAAGTAAGTTATGCTTAAATTTCTCAATTTATAGCGCTGTGCGCAGGCAACAGGCAACAGGCAACAGGCAACAGGGGGAATAAAAGACCGATAATACAAGACTTTTAGCTATTGGACACCTCTTGTAATTTGTAAATATGCCAGCGCACATTGCTATATACAGCAATAAATTTTGGTGATCAAAATCACAGATTAAAGTTATGCTTTTACTGGCATAACTTTACTGTTTTGTTTAACTGGAAATTCTGAATTTAACGGCTGAGATTTTTGACTTTTATTTAGGCAGATAAGCAAATAAGATGTAACTGTTTAGCTGATAGTAATTCTTATAAAGATTGAGCTTAGGGTAAAAGCAAAAACCTTTAAAGGGACGTTTGATCGAACGTCCCTACTGTGTTTAATATAAACGAAAATTTCTGTAAGTTTTGATAAGTTAAGTATTAAGTATTAAGTAAGTAAAAACTAATAAATAATAACTGAACTAAGAGCTGATCTATATAGTAAATATTAAGAGGCTGAATTCCTTATAGTTTCTATACTTATGGAACGTCTTTATGAAATTCAAGAAGGTTGTACTTTTACTTATCAATATCAGATAACTCTGTCAAACAAAAAAAACATAAATACCTAAAATGCCAACCTTAATAAAGAAGGAAGTAAAGAACCAATAGCGTGTACAAATTGATTAGGCTTTTTTGGTTCAGGAGGATTTAAACGTAGGTCAATAACTTCAACCAAATATTGTGATAATTCTTCACCCTCTTTACTACCTTTAGAAATAAAAATTTCGCGAGATTTTTCAGCATCTGCAAGTGCAGCATCAAGATTTCCCAAGTCTGCAAGAGCCATACTTCTAGCAAAATAAGCAGCAGCTAAATCAGACTTTAAATTAATAGCTTGATTATAATATCTAACAGCATCTTTATAATGTCCGGCCTTTGCTTCTGCAATTCCTAACCGATAAAAATCTTCAGCTTCACCAACATTAGATGGCATTCCCACAGCACCCAACAAAAAAGCATTTTTGAGGTCAACATCAGTTAAATTAGCACCAGTTAAATAAGCACTTCTCAAATCGGTGCCAGCCAAATTTGCCCCAGTCAAATTTGCCCCAGTTAAATTAGCACCAAATAAACTTGTACCAGCCAAGTTAGCACCACTTAAATCTGCCCCAGTCAAATTAGCACGACTGAGATTAGCTCCACTCAAGTTAGCCCCTTTGAGATTAGCTCCTTGAAGATTTGCTAATACCAGGCCAGCACCACTTAATTCACAATTTGGACATTGTTTACTAGATAATAACTTTTGTGTATGTTGGATATTTTCAGCAATCACTGGAACAAGAGGGCAAACCGTACTTAAAACTAAAATAGCAGAAAAGATTTTGAGTCTCATCTTCAAATCTTCCAAACTAAAGATTATATTTTGCTGCTATGTTAGCACTCAATTAGTACATCTAGTACCGCCTCACGGAACTGAAAAGCAAGAGTATAATTCTGAAGTCTCCATAACAAAATGACATTATAAGAGTTTTCATCTAAATTATGTATATACCGTTTCTCAAAAAGCGTGAGATACAGTTGTTTTTCTTTTTTCTATCCCCTGTTTCTCGAATTACTACTCCCTACTCCCTACTCCCTACTCCCTAAAACAAACGAATGCGCGTACCTCACCAATATGAGAATTGCCATAACACAGAGACTATAGCTTAAAAAAATAAGGTATTAATACTGAAGAAAGAAGTTCTGTTTTCCAGTCAAAATAAAATTGTATGAGGAGCCAAACTTTAATTTAAAACTATTTCACACTTGATTCTAAATTGAGATTAGCTTTATGATGATGTAATACAAGTCAATATATGAATAAGAGCTAGCTCTACAGTTTCATGGCAATTATCTGAAACATCAAAGAATGGAAAACCATATCGAACACAGTCTCTTTCGATGACTTGACTCAATGAAATAAAACTTTGCACAGTTCTTAGTAATTCTAAATCTTCCATTTGATGAGACCAACAGTAAGGATCGTCAAGTGCTGCTTTGCGAATTTCGTGAAGTTTGCGTTCAGGAGCAGTATTTGGATATCCCAAAAATAAAGTAATGGGTTTGATATACCAAAGACGTTGAATAATAAGTTTATGTGAGATGAATGAAGACTCATAAACGCGAAGATAGTTAAATTCTTTACCCATCAGAACTTACGCAGGGACTCTACAGATAGCTAGTGCGAATGCCATTTGCGCTCCGCAAAGCTCCGAATGCCCCCCCTACAGATGCTGCTTCAAAGATCAATTTGCATCAGTCCTGACCCATATTACGAAGAGCTTTCACCAATACCGTATCACAATAATCTTTACATATCTCCTTCTCTCTAGGAGTAAGTATGGGAGCAGGATAGTTATTGCGAACAGCATTTAAAAATGAGTCTAAATGCACAACAGTACATCGGGTTTGCTGAAAAACGAGATTAGCGAATCGAGACTTACCAGTACGACTAACACCTCCAATAATAACTGTACCAATGCTCTCAATTTTTTGTTCCACGACTACTCCAACAAGTTAAATAGTCATTTATACAGGACTTAAACAGGGAATCTAGAGATAGCTAGTGCGAATGCCATTTGCGCTCCGCAAAGCTCCGAATGGCGTTCCTACAAATGCTGCTTCAAAGATCAATTTGCGTCAGTCCTATTATAGTAAAAAAATATTATTGTAGCTAATTGTCTACACCAATAAAACTAGATAATACAAGTCCAGAGATTTATTGCTAAAATTTAATTATATTGCTTATAGTATAGCGTAAAATTCGCGATCGCTCTCTACTCATTTGATTTTTGATATCAGAAAACAGCGCTGCAACTCCAAATCAGGGATGGTTCCAAGGAAAGAAATGCGTACAAAAAGACGGAACAAAAAATATACTTAAGTAATAAACAAAAAAAAATTTGACTTGACTACTTAATTATTTAATCTAATTGCGATCGCATCGCCTTCTAATTTAATTGAATAAATACAGCATACATAATTTGAAGAAGCAGTCAATCTTGTTACAAATTATTATAATTAGAGTTATTTTAATTATTATTAAATAAGATTAGAAATAAACTAGCTGCTTTGTATTGATTAATACAGCTAATTAAATACTAAAGCTTTGAAATGTATATTGTTATCAGTACAGAAACAGATAACTTAATGTTAAGTAATTATTAGGTATATAAACTCTTGTAGATATAGGAATAGACAGGTAGGTTAGGACTTGTGCAGATGACAATCCGAATCAAGGAAAATGTTTTTCCCACTGTTCCCTGCTATAAATCTTAGGAAGTCCGGTCTAAATAGAGATTTGCGACCGCTCTTAGCTATTCATTGACATAAAGCATGAAATATGGTATTATTTGTACTTTACAAAAGACTTTAATATTGAGTTCATTGTTAAGTAATGATTAAGGAGTAACAGTATAAAACAACACTCCCTCTACGCTTCATCAACCATTTACAGCCAAAAAACTATATAATAGGAAAAAACACCATGAAAATTCTACTAACAGAGAATTCAGGTCAGCATAAAGTCGAATTTCCAGCTCCCACTAATAAACCAGATAATAAACCAGAAATGGCAACTCAAATGCAACAAATGAGTTTGATGATTGCCGAATCACTACATGAAAAAGATCAATATCAGGAGGACTCTAGTATGAATATACAGGCTGTAACTCTCCCATTATCAGAAAATTCACAAGACATAGATGATGCAGTAGGAGCATTATTTAAGCAAATGTCTCGCTATCCTCTTCTCAGCCAAAAAGAAGAAGTAGAATTAGCAAGGCTGATCCAAGAATTAGTTATCTTTGAACAACTGCCAGAAAAACTAGCAAATGACTTAGGGCGAATACCTACAAAAGCTGAAGTAGCAGCAGCAGCAGGTTTAACAGAAGCACAACTATCTCATCGCTTACATAAGTGTCGTGCCGCCAAACGCCGAATGATTAGCTCCAACCTCCGTCTAGTAGTTTCCATAGCCAAACGCTATCTAAACCGAGGAGTACCCTTTCTAGACTTGATTCAAGAAGGAGCATTAGGACTAAACCGTGCCACAGAAAAATTTGACCCAGAGAAAGGTTACAAATTTTCTACCTATGCCTATTGGTGGATTCGTCAAGGAATAACTCGCACTATTGCTAATCAAGGACGTACTATTCGTTTACCAGTTCATGTAGTTGAACAGATTAACAAACTTAAACGAGTTTACCGCGACTTACGACGGAAGCTAAATCGTATCCCCAGTGATACCGAAATTACTCAAGCACTAGAAATTTCTCACCAACAACTGCGTAACCTCCAGCAAATTCGCCGGAAAACTCTTTCTCTAAATCATCGTTTAGGTACTGACGAAAATAGCGAACTGCTAGACTTCTTAGAAGATAATGAAAATAGCACTCCCGAAGCGCAAATGAATGACATGATGATGCGCCAGGATATCTTGGAAGTCTTAAATCATGTATTGAATGATCGCGAACAAGATGTCATCACTCTCCGGTATGGTTTGCTCACAGGAGAACCTCATACTTTAGATGAAGTGAGTCGCATGATTAATCTCTCCCGGGAGCGAGTCAGGCAAATTCAAGCTAAGGCCATGCGGAAATTGCGTCGTCCTCAAGTAGCTGAACGTTTGAAAGAATGGTTAAATCGATTTTAATAAAATGTAATAGCTGTAATAGCGATTAAATTATGTCTTTAAATGAAGTAAAATTGCGTAGTGCTAGGCCAGCAGATGTACCTGTAATATTTGAGTTAATTAAGGCGCTAGCTGAGTATGAAAAATTATCCCATGCTGTTACAGGTAGCGCTGCCTCCTTAAAAGCTCATTTATTTAGCGATCATCCCTACGCTGAAGCGATTATTGCTGAATTTGCTGGCCAACCTGTAGGTTTTTCTCTCTTCTTTCATAACTACTCAACTTTTCTCACTCAACCGGGAATTTATATAGAGGATTTATTTGTTTTACCGGAGTATCGAGGGCGGGGTATTGGGAAGCAACTGGTAAGTTATGTCGCACAGTTAGCTGTATCTCGAAATTGTGGACGTTTAGAGTGGAGTGTTTTAGATTGGAATAAACCAGCTATTGGATTTTATCAACGTATTGGTGCGTCAATTTTAGATGAATGGCGTATATGCCGTGTTACAGGTAATTCTCTCAAGAGTTTAGCATCTGGACAGTAATTTTAAAGAAGACAGAAGGCAGAAGGCAGAAGGCAGGAGGCAGAAGGGAAAATTACTTATGGATAGTCTTCGACAAGCCACTTTGTGTCTACAAACCCCAAACAATTTTAAGTACCCCTGTTGATGTTGGGGTATTAAACCCGCAAAAGAAAAGATAAGATTCAGGTTGAATTTAATCCCATTTAATATTAGAAATTTAGTGCCAACCGAAAATTCTGAATTCTCTAGAGTTCAGAATTTTCTTTGTGTTGTGTAATGAGTTTATAATTTTGTGGCGTTGGTGATTTGAGGTATGATATCCTGTCCAGATAAGAGCGCGAAAAAAAAACTTTCTCCTTCTACTACTCTTTTTTCTTCTTTCTTTCCTCCTGACTCCTGACTCCTGACTCCTAAATAATTAAGATTAATATCATACACTAATTCACAAACGCCTATTTTGTTAACTTTTAATGAGGCTATTAACTATGACTATTTGGGTAAATGAACAGATAGATCCATCTGGTATTATCTACTCCTGTATTGCTTGTGGCGATCAACAACAGGCCCAAGAATGCCATGAGTCTTTTCAAAATAATTTAACTGAGACTCAAAAGGAACAAGGATGGAAAGCTATACTGCGAACCGTTGAATCTTGGGATGAAGTACCTGTGAGTGCTTTGAAATTGAACTAATACCGTTTCACGGAAGTCAAAAATTAAAAGTCAAAAGTCAAAAGTCAAAAGTTAAAAGTAATATTTTTAGGACTCAAAACTTTGACAATATAGTAATTTCACCGAAATTATTTCACATCTATCTAAAGGAGCGAAACTATTTGTAACATTCTTTTTTCACGCTTGGTATAATAGCTACGCGCTAGGGGACAGGGAACAGGGAGAAATTTATCAGAGAAAACATTTTTATCTTTTCTTTTACTGCCGAAAATTCATAACTGCTCTTGAGCTAAGTTTCCGGTTGAGTAGGAAAAAACTATGAACTTTAAATTTATGGAGTTATATTCGGAAATTATCAAACATGGAAATCTACGCATACCATCAAATTGCTGTTGCTTGGGAAACATCTCACAAAATTAAGCAACCAACCTGTTTTTCATGCGATCGCATTATGATTTTTTTACGTTTAGGATGGAAAAT
>NZ_RCBY01000214.1 GCF_003838195.1 Okeania hirsuta | reverse complement strand
TTTGTACTCTTCAGTTAACTGCTAAAACTCAAAAAAATATCTCGAGAAAAAAAAATTAGCGATGCTAAGTAACATTTCTGAAATCAAAATTCATCGAGTACGAATGGCAGTTGCCTTGGGTTGGTGTGTACTAATTTTTTCACTATTCTACGATCCAATATCCAGTAAGCTAACAGAACCTTCCAATGCATTAAGTCCGTTCAAAATCAATCCAGAAAACTGCGTCCTGCTACAAGGAAAATGTATTGAAGAGATACCCTATGCGATGGGAGCTCCTCTTTTTTGGGGTCTGATCGTGCCCTGTGGTGTCCTGATTTTATTTGTGTTCGGACACGAATTTTGGCGCCGAATTTGTCCTCTCTCCTTTATTTCGCAAATTCCTCGTGCATTAGGATTGGAACGTAAACGCAAGCGCGTCAGTGGAACAGGGAAAGTGCGTAAGGAATTGGTCAAAGTTGCCAGAAATTCATGGCTAGCTCAGAATCATCTTTGCCTACAATTTGGTCTTTTATATGTAGGAGTCTGTGCCCGTATTGTGTTTGTCAACTCTAATCGTTTGGCATTAGGCTTGTTTCTAACCTTTACCATTATCGCAGCACTAACGGTTGGTTTTCTCTATGGAGGTAAGAGTTGGTGTCAGTATATTTGCCCAATGGCTCCCGTACAAAAGATTTATGGACAACCAAGAGGAATATTCAACAGTACAGCTCACAAAGGCGATCGCAAACCCGTCACCCAATCTATGTGTCGTACAGTAACTCAAGAGGGTAAAGAATTGAGTGCTTGTGTTGCCTGTACAACCAAGTGTATTGATATAGATGCTGAATCTGCCTATTGGGATGAGATCGAGAGCTATAAGCAGCAATGGCTCTACTATGGCTATATTGGCCTTACAGTTGGGTATTTTGTTTATTACTATCTTTATGCTGGGAACTGGGATTATCTTATATCGGGAGTCTGGTCTCATGAAGAAAGTCAACTGGCAGATATACTCAAACCTGGGTATTATTTATTAGGTGAGCCTATAGACTTTCCTAAATTACTAGCAGTACCCGTCACTATTGGTCTATTTATCTTTGGTGCTATAGGTATTGGTTGTGCCTTGGAAGATCTTTATAAAGCCTATCATAAGCGCCATCACAAACATACTGACTCCCGAGTCATTCGACATCAAATGTTTACGTTGTGTACGTTTTTCATTTTTAATTTTTTCTTTATTTTTTCAGCGCGCGGTTATGTTAAGATGTTACCATCACCTCTGCCTAGTCTTTTCCCGGTTTTTATAATGGTATCTAGTAGTTTGTGGCTTTATAGAACTTGGCGGCGCACTCCAAGTCGTTATCAACGGGAAAGTCTTGCCACTCGATTGCAAAAGCAGCTCAAAAAGCTGAATTTAGATACTGCGAAGTTTTTGGATGGACGATCTATTGACGATCTTAATGCGGATGAAGTCTATGTTCTTGCTAAAGTTCTGCCTGATTTTTCCCAAGAAAAACGTCTGCAAACTTATAAAGCGATGCTGCGAGATGCCATTGATGAGGGTTATGTAGACCCTGCTAATACTCTGGAAAACTTCAAGCAAATGCGGCAAGAACTGGGTATTTCTGATAAAGATCACGATACCATCTTAGTGGAAATAGGCCAAGAATATCCCGAGCTATTCGATCCTCGTAAGCCACACAATAGAGAAAACTCTCTGCGGTTGGAGAGCTATCGAGAAACTCTTCTGGAAATTATCTTACATTCTGGGAAAACTCACCCAGATCGAAACTGGGTTTCTGATTTGATGAAAGCATTCTCTGAGCAAACATCCAATGAAGTGTTAGAAGACCTTTTGAAAAGTTTATCCCCAGAAGATCGCAAGCTAATTCAAGAACTTCGCCAAGAATATAGCATTACTAAAGATGACGAAGCAGATGCTCTTAAACACACTGACTCCTATCAGTTGTGGAAGACGATCGCTGAAAGTCTTGGTTTCGTAGAACACATTATTTCTGTAGAAGAAGAGCAACTCTACAGAGTTTTCCAATATATTGATACAGATAGGTCAGGATATATAAGTTTAGATGAGTTACAAACTTATATTCGTAGTATCGATACCCATATTAATGATGTTCAAATTGAGAATATGATGAAAACTGCAGACACAAGTGGTGATGATCTAATCAGTTACGAGGAGTTTCAAGCAGTCTTTAAATCCTTGAGATCTCAGACAATCTGAGACAAATAGTATCTAATTGTGTAAATCAATTTCCGAAACTGCTGTAAAATTATGTCAATAAAAATGTTGGGTTAAGCATTAGCATAACCCAACTCCTTGTTCTCAGAAATTATACGTTGATCGGAACCTTATCTTGAGATTAATTATTGCTGTAAGCAAATTCTGGAAGTTGCTCTTTAGCAGCTCCAGCAGATGTAACTTTTACCTCTCCATTTTCATCTAAATCTACATAAACATTTTCACCATTCTGAATTTGACCAGCTAATAATGCTTCTGCCAAAGCATCCTCTAACAAATGCATAATTGCGCGACGCAGCGGTCTGGCACCATAACTAGGATCAAATCCATCCTTAATCAAGCGCTCCTTAAAGCTGTCACTGAGTGTCAGAGTCATATTTCGTTCGCCCAAACGACTGAATACTTCTCGCAGCATAATTTCTGCAATTTCTTTCACCTCATCCTTATTCAACTGACGGAAGACAATAATTTCATCCAGTCGGTTGAGAAATTCTGGGCGGAAATACTGCTTGAGTTCCTCATTGACTAAATTGCGGATACGGTTATATTGAGCTTCTTCTTTATCCTCAGCAAACTCAAAACCTAAACCACCGCCACCTTTCTCGATGACCTTAGAACCAATATTAGAAGTCATAATGATTAAGGTATTTTTAAAGCTGACTACCCGTCCTTTAGCATCAGTGAGACGACCATCCTCCAAGACTTGCAACAAGAGATTAAATACATCTGGATGAGCTTTTTCAATCTCATCAAATAGTACCACGGTATAAGGGCGACGACGAACTGCTTCTGTAAGTTGGCCACCTTCGTCATAACCAACAAATCCTGGAGGTGAACCAATTAATTTAGAAACTGTATGACGTTCCATGTATTCTGACATATCTAGTCGAATCATGGCTTCCTCAGAACCAAAGAAATAAGCAGCTAAGGCTTTTGTTAGTTCTGTCTTACCAACACCAGTTGGACCGGAGAAGATGAAACTAGCAATGGGTCGGTTGGGGTTCTTCAGACCAACACGAGCACGACGCAAAGCACGAGATACTGCTTTAACAGCATCTTCTTGACCAATGAGACGTTGGTGCAGAGTGTCTTCCATGTGTAGTAGTTTCTCAGATTCAGATTCTGTCAACTTACTCACAGGTACTCCAGTCCAAGATGCCACAATATGAGCAATATCGTCTTCTGTCACCACAGGAGTAACTTTGGCTGTTTCTTCTTGTTTATCGGTATCGCTCTGTTCAATTTGTGCTTGAATTTCTAGTTCGCGATCGCGCAATTGACTAGCTTGCTCAAAGTCTTGTGCGCGAATAGCTTCTTCTTTATCTTTTGTCACTTTTGAGATTTCTCGCCTCATATCTTTCAACTCTGGTGAAAGCATAGAGTTTTTGACCCTAACACGAGACCCTGCTTCGTCTATCAAATCAATTGCTTTGTCTGGTAAGAAGCGATCGCTAATATATTGGTCTGATAGTTTAGCTGCTGCGGTCAAAGCTTCATCAGAAATTATCAACTTGTGGTGTTGTTCGTAAGCAGAACGTACCCCATAAAGAATTTCAATTGTTTCCTCCACAGTAGGTTCGCCCACTTTTACAGGTTGGAAACGACGTTCGAGAGCAGCATCCCGTTCAATATGCTTGCGATATTCATCCAGAGTAGTTGCCCCAATACATTGTACCTCGCCTCTGGCCAAAGCAGGTTTGAGAATATTAGCAGCATCCATACTACCTTCTATGGCACCAGCACCCACAACAGTATGAATTTCATCAATTACTAGGATAATATTGCCATTAGAGCGGACTTCATCCATAATCTTTTTCAGTCGTTCCTCAAATTCTCCTCGGAACCTGGTACCAGCAATTAAGGAACCGATATTTAGACTCACCACCTGTTTATTTTGTAGAAGATCCGGAACATCTTGGTTAACGATACGTTGAGCTAATCCCTCAGCGATCGCTGTTTTTCCGACCCCTGGTTCGCCAAGAAGGACAGGATTATTTTTTGTCCTCCGGCCTAAAATTTGAATCATCCGTTCAATTTCTTTTTCCCGGCCCACGACTGGGTCGATTTTACCCTCTGCTGCTAATTTCGTCAGGTCTGTACCAAATTCTTCTAGAGTTACAGCTTTCTTATTGCCAGAATTAGAGCTTCCAGGAGAAACTGCAGCAACTTCTCCAAGGGAGCGAATTATCTGAGTCCGAATTTTGCTTCTATCAACTCCCAAATTGTCCAATACTTTAGCCGCGACTCCTTCAGAATCTTGGAGCAATGCCAGTAGCAAATGTTCTGTACCGATATAGTTATGGTCTAGTTTTCTTGCTTCTTCTAAGGATACTTCCAACATCCGTTTTACCCTGGGAGTAAAAGGAATTTCTGCCGGAGTAAACCCAGAACCACGACCAATTATTTGTTCTACTTCATTCCGAGCATCTTTGAGATTTACATCATATTCCTTGAGAACTTTTGCCGCAATACCTGTACCTTCACTAATCAAACCCAGGAGGATTTGCTCTGTACCCACAAAGTTATGTCCAAGGCGACGGGCTTCTTCCTGGGCCAACATAATCACTTTGATTGATTGTTCTGTAAAGCGTTCAAACATGGTTACTTTTCCTTACATATTATAGTTACAGGGGATATGTCCCTCCTGTAGTTTAATTGTTACCTAGTTTTAAACCACAATTAGGCCATAAATAGAAACTAATGTAAATTTTTGTTTACTGTAACTAATTTAGCGTCGTAAAAGTAGGAGTGCCTAGTGAGGAGAGCCGTAACCGAAAATTAACTGAGGATCAAGAGGCCAAAAGTAGCTAGTCTTTTTTTGAAATATTTTCTTAATAGTACCACTTGGGAAAAAAGTTGACACACATTGACATAATATCTGGCGTTCAGGTATGCAGGTATAGAGATTCTCCTGAAACTAGGATTCTTGGTTCACAGAAAAATTGTATCCTTTGAAATCTCGTATAATATTATCCTTTTCTCAAGCCGTTATAGGGACATTCCATGGAACATCCCTAAATTTTTATCTACAGGACTTACGCAAAAGACGAATTTTTGATTTTTTAATATTAATTTAACTACATAATAATCATTGATTATTTACTGGAAAAATTAAAATATTTAATTTGCACAAATACTGAAAATTTTTAGCAGTTTAAAGTTATGTTAATTTATAATTAGACTAACCAAAAAATCCCTGAAAACAGACAGCATTTCCTATCAACACATTACCTTGCTTAACTTGAAAACAAATATTTTCAGGAAACTTTTCTATAGCATTTTGCCAACGCACCAAAGCCAAATTCCAATCTGCCAAACTATGAGTTAATCTCGCATAACCCTCATAACCTTGAGGTTGATTTGGAAACTTTTCTATTAACCTTTTAAAAACTGCCTCAGCCTCATCAAACCGAGATAAATTTATCAACATATTACCTTTTTGAACTTGGAAAACGATATTTTCAGGAAACTTTTCTATAGCATTTTGCCAACGCACCAAAGCCAAATTCCAATTTCCCCAACTATGAGCAACTCTGGCATAATCCTCATAACCTTTTGGTAACTATGGATAATTTTTTTTAGTTGTTGAAATACCCTTTATGCTTCCTCAAATTTACTTAAAGTAATTAAATTATTGCCACAAGTACGATAAATAGGCATCGGTTGTTGGGGGTTAATAGTTAATGAATCAAATTACTATTTCTCCATACGCAATAGTCAATAAAATTCGATATACTCAACTGAAACTTAACAAATAAATAGAATTAGCAAACTTATTCCCACTCGATAATTTAAGGATTCAAAAAATCTAAATGATTCCCATGTTTTGCCCGTAAAGAAGCGGTAGAACCTTGCAACTCTAACTTACCATTATTCAATAAAACAATCCATTCAGCCCGACTAATTACCTTTGGTCTATGACTAATAAAAATTGTTGTTTTACCCCGTCGATGCAACAATAAATTCTCCAAAACTTCCGCCTCACTCACAGGGTCTAAACCAGAAGTTGATTCATCCAAAATTAATACAGCAGGGTCATTAACCATAGCTCTTGCTATTGCCAAACGTTGCCTTTGTCCGCCAGAAATATTTGCTCCAAATTCTCCTAAAACTGTTTGATACTTATCAGGTAAACGACTAATAAATTCATTTGCTCCAGAAATTTGACACGCTTTAACGATTTGTTCAAAAGTTACTCCAGGCACTGCTAGTTGAAAATTTTCAATAATCGAACGACTCCAAAAATGAGCATCTTGAGGAACTAATACTACCTGTTTTCTAAAAGAATCTATATCTAAATCTTGCAGATTATAAATCCCAACCTGAATATTACCAGACTGCACCGGATACAAACCAGCAATTAATTTTGCCAAGGTACTTTTACCACAACCAGATTCACCAATTAAAGCGATAGATTTACCACCAGTAAATTTCACAGAAAAATTTTCTAATAAATCAATTCTACCAGCGTAGTGAAAACTAATATTGGAACAAATAATATCGGCTTTAGGACTAATTTTCGCATCGGGTTTTTGATGATTTTTATCTACTTCTGGTGGATAATCAATTACTTCAGAAAGTCGTTTCGTAGCAGTCTGAACTCTGGTCAATTCATCCATCAATCCTACCAAAGTAGTAACCAAAGTTGACACATATTGATTCATAGTAATAAAAGCCAATAATTGACCAATACTTAATTGTTCGGCGATGACTAAATTACTGCCAAACCATAATAGAAAAATATTCGCAATATTACTAACTAAACCTGAAAAAGTATCATTCACAATCCCAATTTGAGTAGTTCTAAAACTCAAGTTAGCCAACTTACCAAACCTGCCTTGAAATTCCTCCCAAAATTGAGGAGAGCTGGAGGTAGTTTTCAGAGTCATTGCTCCCTTGAAAGTCTCTACTAAGACACCCTGATTTTCTGCCTCCAAAGCAAATAAACTTCTAGTTTTTTGCTGCAATATCGGCAATAAAGCAATAGTTGATAAAGTCATAATTACCGCCATAAAAACAGCAACTATACTCAGGGAAAAACTGTAAATACACATCACAGTCAAAGAAACCAAAGCAATAAAAAATTGACTGGGCAAACTGACAATTACTTGAGAAACCAACTGATTAATTTCTTTAATATCCGTCAACCTACTAACAATTTCACCACTGCGTCTCGTCTCATAATACTTCAATGGTAAACTCAAAATTTTTCGCCCAAATTCCATCACCAACCCCAATTCCAAACGTTGGGCAAAATGAGCAATCATATTAGATTGAACTAATTCCAAACAACTGCTAAAAACATTCATCACAATCACAGCAATTACCACACTGGTAAGTAACTGAAAATCTCCCCTAACTAGCACATCATCAGTCAGAATTTGTACCAAAAAAGGAGAAGCAATAGAAAGCAAACCCAAGACAATATTCAGCAGAAAAACTTGAATAATAATTTGCCGATAATACCAAACTCGTCTGAGCAATCTGCTAATATTACTGACTTTTTCATCAGCTTCAGAAAAGAAGCGTTTTGCATCTGGTTCTACTAATAAACAAACCCAATCTCCCCAGGCTTCAGCTAATTCTTTTTTTGATAAAAAACGAACTCCAAGAGCGGGGTCAGCAATAATATATTTATCTCCTTGTTTGCCATACAAAACCACCCAATGATAGCCTTGCCAATGAATAATTGCGGGTAAAGGGGCACTTTCAATTTGGTCTAAAATTCCTGGATTTGCTTTGACAGACCTAGCATTAAAACCAATACTATCTGCACCTTGTTTTAAACCTAATAATGTAGTTCCTTGTTGATTAGTACCGATAGTTTCTCTAATACGATTTATTGTTAAATTACGACCATGATATTTAGCAATAGAAGCCAAACAAGCTGCCCCACAATCTTCTTCACTTTGCTGTAGAATTAACGGATATTTATTAACATTATTTATTTCGCGATCGCTAGATGCTTTTGGTAATATTGGTACTGGTACTATATCTAACATAATAATTTGAATTTTTAAATTAAAAATAACGTAAGCATTCAGCGGTCAGCTATTAGCTATCAGCTTTATTAGTTTTAAGGGAGCAAAAAGTAATTGAGAGACTTCAAATAATTAAAAGTATGGGTAAAAGTCCATTAGTCAACCTTAATAGTCTATCAAACCACATAGTTCATTAAAAAGCTGTTTGCGTAGCATTCCGCAGGAAATGCTTACAAAATAACTATACTGATGATTTATTTCACCCCAAATAACTACTTCTGTTGACTAGGGAGTAAATCAGAAAAAAACACCCATAAAATTATGGATGCCTCATTTAATTAAATATCAATCTAAAGTTATAATTTCACCATTACTGAATAATTAATAATTAAATAATTCTGGTTGGTAATTATCAATTATCAATTATCCATTATCAATTAATGAAATAGCTTTTAGTAGCAGCCACGACCACGATATCCACCATAACCATAGCCATAGCTACTACGACGGTAACCATAGCTTACAGAGCGACTGTATCCATATCCATCATTGTAGTAGCGAGGGCGACCGTAGCCATAATATACAGAGCGACCGCGACCGTAACCATCACAACCACAACCACCATTAATAGTAGCAGATTCTTCAGTGGAAATATCGGAAAATAGTTCGTTGTTTTGAGTGTCTTGCATGATTTTTTTTCTCAGAGTTAATTAGATCGACAAGCTAGTATAAATTTATGTTCATTTATTTAACTATCTTGTGATGTATAGTCTATTCTTCTTGAAGTGAAATGCAGCTTCAGGATACTTTTTTAATTTCTGTATATTAGTTTTTGTTGGACTACAGTTTGTTTGCTATTGTAGGTGAGAAAATAATCCTAAAATTAAAATAAATAAAATTTTGTAAATTTTCTGGATAACAATGTTGGAATCAATAAATTCAATTACTAAGCCATAGAAGTAGGTTGGGTTGAGGAACGTTAGCGGAGCTTATCCGTTAGGATAAACCCAACATAATGTGTTTTTGTAGGATTTCACTTTTTTGTACTCAACCTACTTGTTATCTTATTATCTTGATTTTTGTAGGATTTCACTCCGTTCTACCTAACCTACTTGCTTGTTATCTTATTATCTTGGTTTTTGTTGGGTTGCGCTGCCGCTTAACCCAACCTACAATTTATTCTCTACCAATATTGCTGTCAAAAGTAAGTCTTTCTGAAGAACCCCACATTTTGTCATAAATTCCCGCTTTTACATAACGATGAAAACTAGAATATTCCCAATTTTTCGGAGCAGTTACTAATCCATGATGTACTGGATTATAATGAATATATTCTATATGATTAGCAAAATCTAAATATCCTTGAATTTGATGCTCCCAAAACCTGCGTTGCCAAACAGCTTTTTCTCCTTTATATTGTCGAGATGTTGAAATTTTTCCCTGATATTGAGAATGGTATTGACGACTAAAATAACTTTTAATTAACCGCCAACGAATCGAAAAATTTGCATCATTTTTAGGTAATGTCCAAAGAGAATGAATATGGTCTGGCAAGATGACAATAGCATCTATTTTAAATGGATGTTTTTGCATAACATATCGAAAAGCTTTTCGTAGTAAATCTATATTTTCAGGTTCGCACAAAATTTTCTGGCGGTTGTATGTCACTACTGTGAAAAAATAAGTTGCCCCTGGTGTTTTTGCCCGACGATATTCCATAAAGTTTTGTAGTTTTGTAGGTTGGGTTGAGGTCACGAAACCCAACATTATCTTGGTTTGTGTTGGGTTTATCTTACGGATAAGCTCCGTTAACATTTCATTCTACCCAACCTACTTCTTATTTTATAACCTATTATGTTGGGTTGATACTGCGGATAAGCTCCGCTAACACTCCGTTCTACCCAACCTACTTGTTACTACTCACACCTTCAATTTCCTCATCCGCTACATCATATAACTCCCTCAATTTCTGCAACTTCTCTTCATCTGTTTGCCAAAAACCGCGTCCGTTCGCTTCCAACATCCGCCCAATAATATTCCGAAATGCTTCCGGGTTTGCCTCCCGTAATTTACGCGCCATCTCTGCATCCAAAGCATAAGTCTCGGCAGCACCGTCATAAACCCAATTATCAGCAAAATTAGCTGTACCGCCCCAACCTATCAAGGCGGTCATCCGTTGGGAAATCTCGTAAGCTCCTCCACTACCTTGATTTGCCATTGCTTCTGCCCACTTTGGATTCAATAATTTTGTGCGATATTCCATCCGCAACAAGTCTTCTAATTTTCGGGGGGTGGTATCTTTGGAGAAACTTTCGACGAAACTCGCACTTACTTTTTTACCCCGTTGTTTTTCTGCTGCTAATTTTAATCCACCAGTATTAGCATAATATTCCTGAATATCTGTCAAACCATACTCCACCGAATCAATTTCTTGTACGATGCGATCGCAACCTTTCAACAATTCCTGCAAAATTTCTGGGCGTGCCTCTCCTTTATCTTTGCGTCCGTAACTGAAGACATTTCGCCCTTGCCAAGTATCGCCTAACTCATCCGCTGACTCCCAGTTACTATCCACAACTCTGTCATTCACCAAGGAACCAAAATCACCAGCAGGATTAGAAAATAACCGCGCCGAAATATTTTCTACACCTTGCGCTTGCAATGCTAAAGCGTGTTTGCGGATAAAATTTTGTTCTACGGGTTCGTCTGCGGTTGCTGCTCGTTGGAATAGATCGTCTAATAATTCAATAATATTGACAAAACTATCCCGGAAAATTCCTGATAAATTTCCTAAAATATCGATGCGGGGATGACAAACTTCAGCTAAAGTCTTTAATTCATAACGAACGATGCGACCCGTACCTTCTTTTACTGGTTCAGCACCTACTAATTCTAATAAAATTCCGATTGATTCACCACGGGTTTTAATAGCATCTAAACCCCATAACATTACTGCTACAGTTTCGGGATAATTATTATTTTCTTCGAGATGTTGATTAATAATTTTATTGGCAATTTCTCGTCCTCTTTCATAAGCAGCAGGAGAAGGCATTCGATAGGGGTCTAAAGCATGAATATTTCGACCAGTTGGCAAAACTCCCGGACCATCTCGTAATAAATCTCCTCCTGGGGCAGCAGGAATATATTCTCCATTTAATCCACGCAAAAGATTAGTCAATTCATCAGTATTTTGCATTAACAAATCCCCAATATTTACCACACTTTGCTTAACATCATTATCCGAGTCTAGCTCTCCGATTTTTTTACCAAAATAAGCCTCCAAATAAGATTTTAATTCCTCCTCGTTTGGCACTTCTCCCAAAGTATGTAAACCAGAAGAAAATAATCTTTGTTCTACAACCTGCAAATATTCGTAAATTTCCACAAAATAGGGATTAATCACATCTTCACTAAACATTCGCACATTTTCCGCAGTAAATTCAATCCCTAAATTTTTGCCATACTCAAACGGACAATCTGAATTTAAACCAGTATCAAAAATCTTCTTAAAAATCGATTCCCGCAACCCCGAATTTTTCTGGGGTTCTTCCCGATATTCAGAAATTAACTCTCGCAAACTCACCAATTCTTTATATAAACCAGCCCGACCATAAGGAGGAATGTTATGAGAAATTAACACCCCAT
>NZ_RCBY01000213.1 GCF_003838195.1 Okeania hirsuta | reverse complement strand
TTCCCTGTTCCCTGTTCCCTGTTCCCTGTTCCCTGTTCCCTGTTCCCTGTTCCCTCGCTAATGATATGATAGAAAAACCAAAAATATCGCTCAGTAGTATAAATTACGACGAAATTAATAAATAAGGGAAAATTATGGCTTTTACAGCAAATCTAGAAACAACAAACGGCATCGCTAAAATAACTTTATCTGGAGAGCTAGATGGGTCTACTGCTCCAGCTTTTAAGGAAAAAGTAGAGGAAGCAGCAGCCGAAAGTCCGAAAAGACTTGTTTTGATGATGAATGACCTAGAGTATATGGCAAGTGCGGGTCTCCGGGTATTGATTTTCTCTAAACAAAAAATGGGCACAGGTGTTGATATTTATATGGTAGGTGTTCAAGAAATGGTGCTGGATACCATCAAGAAAACAGGTTTCGATCAAAGTATTTATTTACTGGATGAATATGATGCAGCTAAGATAGAGAATATTTAAATAAAATTTATGCATTGAAGAAATAGTCAGTAGTGGGGGCGAACAACCGTTCCCCCGTAGATGGAACAAGGCAGCTATGCTGAAGACATCCCCCCTACCCCCCAGGGCTGTTTCATTCTCGATAGACACGGGGACACGGAGACACGGAGACACAGGAGACACGGAGACACGGGGATGGAGGCTTTGAATTTATGAGATTAAGTTGACTTTTCACCATTTTAGTCAGAGCCAAAGGGACGCTGCATAGCAGTGGGAGCATCTTGCTCCCATACCATATATTCCTTTTTCCTGTATACAATTACTATGCAGGACTACCTAAAAATAAGGCTAAGAGTATTAGAAACAATGGTATCTACAGAAGAAAACTTGAGAGCAGAAATAGACTCACTACGTCAGGAGATGACTAAACTCCAAGATGAAATGGTGGCTTTCCGACTCGCTCAAAAAATACTGATAGAAGTCACAAGAGGTTGTCATTGCTCACCAGGAGGAATTATTAGAGGAGCTTTACAAAAAACTTTAGATGTTTGTGCTGATGTATCCTGTAATGCGGAGAAAGGAAGTTTATTTTTACTAGATCCCGCATCTGGAAAAATTATAGATGCTATTCTGACTCGCGCGGAAGTAACTCCAGAACAACGTGCTAAATTAATTGGTAATGTTTTAGATAAAGGGTTAGCAGGTTGGGTAAGTCGCAACCTTGAGCTAGGACTAATTACAGATACCGAACAAGACGACCGCTGGTTGACTTTACCCGATCAACCTTATATAGTTCGTTCAGCATTGGGTGTTCCAATTATCAATGGAAAAAAAGAGTTGCTTGGTATCATTACCTTGCTGCATTCTCAAACAAATCATTTTACTTTGAGAATGGCAGAGTCAATGCAAGCTATAGCGGAACACATCGGATTAGTATTAGAAAATGCCAGACTTTATGGGCAACTCGATACTTATTCTAAAGCTCTAGACAATGAATTGGAAAAGGGTAGACAGATTCAAATAGACTTTCTTCCCTACGATCTTCCTAAGTTGGATGATTGGGAAATAGTTGCTTGTTTTCATCCAGCAAAGCAAGTGGCAGGAGACTTTTACGATGCTTTCACATTTGATAACAATCAAATAGGATTAGTAATTGCAGATGTTTGTGATAAAGGAGTAGGGGCAGCATTATTTATGGCTCTATTCCGCAGCTTAATTCGTATTTTTTCTGGGGAAATTCAATTCCGAGGAACAGCAGCTCCTATACTTCAAGCACATAAACCTAAAAATTCTGATTGGATAGGTGAGTCAAATGCAACTAACTTAGCTCACCAGAATGCTCTTCAAGCTGTTCGTCTTACAAACAACTATGTTGCAGAAAAACATTGGCAAATGAGTATGTTTGCCACATTATTTTTTGGGGTGCTAGATCCGAAAACGGGTATACTCAGCTATATTAATGGAGGACATGAACCGCTATTTATTGTTAATCAAGATGGTATAATAAAACAACTATTAAATTCTACTGGTCCTGCGGTAGGAATGATGCCAAATATGCAGTTTGGAATTCAGCAGGTTCATTTAGAAAGGGGAGATATATTAATAGGTTATACTGATGGAGTAACTGAGGCAAAATCTCCTGATGGAAAGTTATTTACAGATAATAAGCTAAAAGAAATAGTAGAAAAATCTGCTAATTCTGCCTCAGAATTGATGGAACGCATTAAAGATAATTTATTTAATTATATGGATGATGCGCCACAATTTGATGATATTACAATATTAGCGGTGCGTCGAAATTATTGAAGAAGGCATAAGGCAGAAGGTATCCCCCCCTTCCCCCCTTTCAAAGGGGGGAGGTAGAAGGGAGAATTGCATGGTGGGATTCAAACCCAAAACAATTTTAAGGACTGCGGGTGACGATGGGGTATTAAACCCGCCACACAAAAGATGAAAATTATTACTAAAAAAAACTAAAAAAAAAGGAGCATTATGAAACCTTTAATAGTGTCAGCTAACCTAGACTCTTTAGGAAAAATTGGTCAGTATATTATGTCGGCAGGAAAAGAAGCTGGTTTAGAAAAAAAAGCATCATATAAATTACGTTTAGCAGTAGATGAAATAGCAACAAATATTATTACTCATGGCTATGATAAAGCTGGTTTAGCAGGAGATATTTCTGTACAAGCAGAAATAAATGAGCACAATTTAACTGTTTATATTGAAGATACAGCCATACCTTATGACCCTACTCAAGCAGAAATGGTAACAGAAGAAACTTTACAACAAACCTTAGATAAACGCCCTATAGGTGGATTAGGAATATATTTAGCAAAAGACAGTGTTGATAAGTTTATGTATAAACGAGTAGGTGACCGAAATCGTAATATTTTAGTTGTGAATCAAGTTAGGTAGTGGTGTCGCCGTAATGATAGAGGGAGATGGGAAGATGGGGAGATGGGGAGATGGGGAGATGGGGAGATGGGGAGATGGGAAAGAAACCGAAATACATCCTCTCTCTTGGTCGATTGGATATGGCGAGGAGACCCGTTCTTGCAGACCCGCTCCGAAGATCGCCATCCCACCCTACGGGAAGCTCCGCTTTTTCCTAGGTCATACTCCGCAAACATATCGCGCAGCGTTAACGGAGTTGTGCGCCAGCAAAACGACCGCTTTCTTTTCATTGGAGCGGAGGCGATCGTAGCTGATATCATTAGATGATTTGTCCCTAGTTCAATCAATACCATTACTGTTGAAAGAATGGATAAAATTATAACATAACTTTGGTAAGGGTAAGGAAGAAGTAAGAGGGAAGAAGGCTTAAAAGCCTGAAAAAACTTAAATATGCTGTAGATATTCACGCTAACTTTTACAAAAACGACACTAGGGGACATGATATGATTCATAACGCGAGCAAGATGCTCCCACTAATTATCCTAATCAACCTGACGGTTGCTATAGTTCAAATAACGGAAGATAAATAATCAAACTTCTTCCTTTTTCCTTCTACAATAATAATATGCTAAATCAAAATTGGTTAAAACCTGGTGACTTACTACAAGTTATTTCACCAAGCGGTTGTCTGCGAGAATTAGATGCTTTTGAAAAGGGAGTGGAAATTTGGCGATCGCATGACTACCAAGTAGAATTAACTCCTGGTTATGATGAGAAATGGGGTTATTTAGCAGGTACAGACGAAAGTCGCCTCACTCAATTAATAGCAGCGATGAGTAATGAAAATTATCGTGGTCTTCTCTGCTCTAGGGGTGGTTATGGTACGACTCGCTTACTCGAAAACTGGCCAAACCTCAATGATTTTTCATTGCCTGCTCCTAAATGGTTGATTGGTTTTTCTGATATTACTGCCCTGTTGTGGACTTTTAGTAAAATTAGCAATTTTTCCTGTGTTCATGGTCCATTATTAACTACTTTAGCTGCAGAACCAGAGTGGTCAATTCAACGACTATTTGACTTGGTAGAGGGTCGTTCCCTAGAACCTTTAAAGGGCAATGGTTGGGGTGGAGGCCAGGCAAAGGGATATTTAATGCCTGCAAATTTGACTGTAGCTGGTCATTTATTAGGCACTAAGTATCAACCAGATTTGACTGGGACAATTTTAGCCTTAGAAGATACAAATGAAGTTCCTTACCGTATTGACCGAATGTTGACCCACTGGCGGATGGCTGGGGTTTTACAGCAGGTAAATGGTATTGCTCTGGGGCGGTTTAGTCAATGTTCCCCTGGCCTTATGAATAATACAGAGTTTACTGTTGAAGACGTATTGCGCGATCGCCTGTCCGATCTAAACATTCCCATTGTTTCCGAACTTCCTTTTGGCCACGATGGTCCTAATGCTGCTTTACCTGTGGGAGTTGAGGCCAATCTTGATGGTGACAAAGGTATTCTAGAAATTAACAGGAAGTAGGGAGTAGGGAGTTGTTAGTTAGGATACTTGACTACTTCCAACTTAATTTCATTGTGATGGGAGTACAACCTCTAAGCATTCTTCATCTTTTCCCAAGACTTAGTGATTTTTCCTTCCTGAATTTTAACCTTTTGGCGAGTCAAAATTTTTTATTAAAAATTCCTGCTAATCGGTAAATTTAGCCAGGAGCTTAACTCCTGAGCAAGGCAATCACGCTCAGGGGGAGTCAAGTCGAAATTATTATTCCATCTTAAATTATCACCTACTGTGAATTTCTTCGTTCCTACCCAAATGTTAATTTTAGGAGGTACTGCAAGAGTACCTCCTTCGCTCTCTTTGTATTATATATGAGGGGGTAATTTCAATTTGTGTAATCTTTTGTCGAGGTGCAGTTAATTGCCACCACCTCAACCCGAATATTTCCAAAGAGTGAGAAATCTTTGATTGAGTAATACGAAATCTAATTGTTCCAAATAAAATCGAGATAAAAGATTTAGCCTCAATATAAGTTTGAACTAAGGCAAAACCTTTTCCTAACCCCATCTCTACATCAAAGTAATCCAGGTATTGAGGAATAGCTGGATGTTCGATAAATTTCAGCACCTCAGCTTCCCGCTCAAACAGTTTCAGTTGTTCCCAAGTGAAGTCAGGACTGAATAGCAACAACTTCACAACAACCAACAAATTTGTTTGTAAGTCATTAGCAAGAAAAGTTCTACGACCAGTTTGACCGCCAAGTACAGATTGGATACGATAGCGATCGCCTAAAACTTGACCAATGAATTGCTCTATCTTTTTTGCTGTTAATTTAGATATTTGGACTGGTTGTTTGTCTGATACCCAATTTTTTATCTGACTTTCAGTATAACTAAATCCAACGAAATTTTCCTATTATACTCAGTAGTAAAATATTTCTTATCTTTTTTTTCTGATTTTTAGGCTTGATATTATACTTGAGCAAGAGTATAATTAGAGGTTTGGATTAACTTATACATTTTGGAAAATAATGGTTATCATTAGACCATAATTACAAATTTTACTGTAAGGTTTTTGGTTACTGATTAAATATATGTTCTAATCTATAAAATACTCTGTATTCTTACAGGCACTGACTATAAAAGATCAATCGTCAAATACAAAATCTTAATAGTGACCAAAAAATAAGGTCTCCTGTCCCTTGAAGGGGAATAAACAAAATAAACTTCAGTATTTCAAGCCTTTGACTTTCCTGCGGAATGCGGAAGCTCACAGCCAGAGGAACTGATAACTGATAACTGATAACTGAAATGACACCTGATACCTGAAAAATGACTAATCAACAAACTCTGAGGCAGAAACTTTTAGACCTAGACAACTGTAACTACAAAGCCTACAGAGACATTCAAGGTAGTTACGAATTTCCTGACTTTACCCTAATCATTGATTATATTCAGGGAGACCCCTTTGGCGCTCCTAGTAAACTTCGGGTACAGGTGCCTTATACAGTTGCTGCTTTTCCTCCAGAACTTTATAAAAGTCCAATTCGAGAAGTTGCCCTACGAGATTTCCTGACTCGTAAATTTGACAGAATGGCTTATGAGGTCAGTGGACGCCGTGGCACTGGCAAAAGTGGGATGGTGGCAATTACGAAAATGGGACAGGAAGTGCTGGAACGAACATCGGTATATTTGGCTAATATAGATCCTCCAGCTCCTAAAGTTGTTTCTCCTGGCTCAAACCCCGCTTTACAAAGAGGAAAACCGATAAAATTAAAAAACAATCCTCAAAAAGGTGTTGAAGTACGGTTAATAGTTGGATTACCGGCAAATGGTCGTCGTATTCTAGGCAGACAGGCCGCAGAAATGTTGTGTGATGATATGCCTTATATTGTTCATCGGAGTCTCAAATATGAACAATTAGATGCTGATGCTTGTCGCCGTCATGTAGAAACTGTAGAAGATACAGATTCTTTACGGAAGCAGTTGGTGGAAAAAAATTTGGTTGCTTTTGTTGCTAATGGTGCAATTTTACCACGTCGTAGCGGGGTTGACAGTCGTCCTTTGTCATCTGAGAATGTAGTACCATTTCAGTCTCCTGCATCTTTGGAGGTAGAGCTTGAATGTCCGAATCAAGGTAAAATTTCTGGCATGGGAATTTCTAAAGGTGTGACTTTAATTGTGGGTGGCGGTTATCATGGTAAGTCTACTCTCCTTAAAGCGATTGAATTAGGGGTTTATAACCATATTCCTGGTGATGGACGTGAATTTGTGGTGACAGATCCAGCAGCGGTGAAAATTAGGGCAGAGGATGGTCGTAGTGTTGCAGGTGTAGATATTTCGCCGTTTATTAATCAATTGCCTCAAGGTCGTTCTACTACTGAATTTACTACTGAAAATGCTAGTGGTAGTACCTCTCAAGCTGCAAATATTATGGAAGTTTTGGAGATAGGTGTTAAAAAAGATCCACCTGAAGAAATTGCTACAACTTCGCCTATATTGTTAGTAGATGAGGATACGGCAGCAACTAATTTTATGATTCGCGATCGCCGGATGCAAGAACTTATTGCGAAAGATAATGAACCGATCTCTCCTTTTATTGATAAGGTAAGACAGTTATATAATGACTATCAAGTATCAACAATTTTGGTTATGGGTGGTAGTGGTGATTATTTTGAAGTGGCAGATAAAATCATTGCTATGGAAAACTTTAAAGCAAGGGAAGTTACAGAAAAAGCTAAAGAGATCGCCGAAAAGTATGTTACTGGTCGTACTCCTGAAGGTGGTGAAGAGTTTGGCGAAATTCGAGCGCGGATACCACTATCAGAAAGTTTAGATCCCAGTCGGGGACGACGAGATGTGCGTTTAAAAGTACGAGACGTTGATGAGGTTGTATTTGGTAGCGAGGATGTTGATCTCTCTAGTGTTGAACAGTTAGTGAGTAAAGACCAACTAACGGCGATTGGTGCAGCTATGGTTTATGCTAAAAAACAATACATGGATAGTGATCGAACATTGTCAGAAGTTGTTGATGCTATTATGGTAGATATTGAATCTAAAGGTTTGGATGTTTTGCTTCCTTTTCCACAAGCAGATTTAGCTATCTTCCGACGTTTTGAGTTGGCAGCAGCGATCAATCGTTTACGCACTTTGAAAGTTAAATAATTACTGCTGAGGAAAAATAATGTTTAATATTAACATTTAGCATAAGCTGTTTAGCATTGAAATTGGGTATATAAATATTGACTCATTGAATAGAGCTGATAGTTTAACAGTCTTTCTCTGTTCCCTGTTATATTATGTCCGGTTGAATACTGATAAATAGACCTCTGGTGAAAAAGATATAAATTTTGGCCTGAAGTAGGGAACAGGGAATACCAAGCATGACAAATGTTTGCTACAAATAATTATGTGAGTACTTAGGAGTCAGAACTCGGAACTCAGTTAGGGTCTCCGTCGTTAGGGCGACGTACAGAATTAATATATTAAGTCTCATTTCTTAGGATGTCTTTTTAGTCACTTGTAACATCTGATGTCAAGTATTTTAACTCTTCTAATTATTCGTAACATTCTTTTTTCACGCTTGGTAGAACAGGGAAGAGCTTTTTGGGAAAAAGGTACAAAAAATGATTTATTTGGTGATATCACCTCCGGTTGAATACTGATAAATAAGTGAGTAGGGAGTAGGGAGTAGTAGGGACGTTGCATGGAACGTCTGTAGGTCTTAGAGAGAAAAAAAAGATTTGCGATAGCAACTGAAAGGATAGTTTTTTTCTCTCTAAGACCTACAGACGTTCCATGCAACGTCCCTAGGTCTTAGAGAGAAAAAAAAGATTTGCGATAGCAACTGAAAGGATAGTTTTTTTTCATAACTAATAGAGTTGTGGCTAAATAGATGGAAAAAATCGCTCCAACCTAGACAGAGCAATAATTCCAAAACTTTTTAGCTGCCAATAGCTACAATCCTGACAGAACAAAGTTTTTGAGGATTTTTTAAGTTATAAAGCGACAAGTCTAATTATCCGGAGATGATATTACCTGCACGTTTGCATACCAGTCTGCACCGAAAGTGCTATATGTATATTTAATCTAGAAGGAAAAAATTATGACGATCGCTAAATTTATGGAAAATTTGGACAAGCATTGGTGTTTGTTTGCCAATTATACCAAGGTAGCGATCGCCTTCTATCAAATCACCAAGCTAATTACAAATTGCTCCTGTAGTATCAATATCTAAAGCTTTTACTTCTGTAACTACTCCTTGATTTTTCCAAGTATCTGCCATTGCTGTTACTACTGCTGATGTTGTGAGTGAATTTGTCAGTGCTAATAAAGTCGGTCCGGCACCACTAATTACCATTTCATCAGCACCAGCATCTAAAGCAGCTAATCTGACTTTTTCATATCCTTTGATTAGAGACTTACGGTAGGGTTGGTGAATTTTATCTTGCATTCCAGCTTTTAACCAATCTCCATTACCAGTTTCTAAACCTCTTAACAAAATGCCTAAATGGGCAGCATTGAATATTGCATCGGCGCGACTGTACTCTGTTGGTAAAACTCGTCGCGCTTCTGCTGTTGAAAGTTCAAAATCTGGAATTGCAACTACTGGCACAATATCAGAATGCCAAGGAATATCACATATTTCCCAACCAGTAGGGGTGGAAGCTGTTAAACAACAGCCGCCGAGTAAGGCAGGTACAACATTATCTGGGTGTCCTTCAATAGCGATCGCTAAATTCATTATTTCTGTTTGATTCAAAGGATGTCCCGCCAGTTGATTTGCTCCGAGTAAACCTCCGACTATTGCAGTAGCTGAACTTCCTAAACCTCTAGCTAAGGGTACGCCTAAGTCGATTTCTATTTCTACAGATGGCGGTATTTGGTCGAGATGTTCATATAATTTGACGAATGCTTGATAGGCGAGATTGGTATTATCTGTGCTTACTCGTGCAGCTTCTTTGCCAGTGACAGAAATTTTGAGTTCTGTTGCGCTATCCGCAATAGAAAATTTTAAGCGGTTATATAAGGAGAGAGCAGCACCGATGCAGTCAAAACCAGGGCCGATATTTGCAGTAGTTGCGGGAACGGTAACGGTAACAGAGGAAGGTGTGGTCATTTCAGTTATCAGTTATAGCGCTACGCGCTAGGGAATAGGGAACAGGGAACAGGGAATAGCAAACTGTAAAAGGATTTTCGGATTGAAAAATGTCCTAACCAATTCTTGTAGTGCTATATCAGTTATCAGTTATCAGTACCTCTGGCCTCAGTCGGAGGCAAGAAAATACTGAAGTTTACTTTTTTCATCCCCTTGAAAGGGGAGGCTATTGACCCTCTTTTTTGGTCATTGTTATTTTATTAGTTAGAGTAGTTTATTTAGAATACTGAATAATTTGCGTAGTTGACAATATTCTCAGGACTTACGCAACGTTTTTCTGTCTAATACCAGTTTCTCCTCTTGCCTCTATCCCACGAAGACTCCATGGCTCAAAATTGTCATCAAGGTCAAGATACCATCAGGGTTCTATAAACCTCCTAGTTAACATATTCCTTTTCTACTAATGCGTATGTCGCAATAATACAGTATAAGACAAACGTATTTCAGAGATTGGTGGAGAAACCTAGAGCGACCACTGAATTCAGATCCCTTCTCTACTAACAGTACTTTGATATTTTTTATAGCGAAAATGCCTTCAAAGCTAGTAGGGGCAAGGGAAATACGTTGCTCTGGCTAAAAATGGCTCTTTGCGTAGCATTCCGCAGGAAAACCTAGATATATCAGGAAAAAGGTTGGTTAAATGTAAAACCTAGACTATATAAGGATTTGATGCTGTTCTTAACATATTTTTTCCCAAAGTACCGCTAATGCGTATGTCGCAATAATACAATGCAATACAAGTGTATTTCAGAGATTGGTGGAGAAACCTAGAGCGATCGCTGAATTCAGATATAAAAATCTTGATGGAAATATAGATGGGAGAATGGGGAGTTGGGTGTATTTAAGTATTTTCAATTATTGCCTAATTCCCATGTACGACTGTGTGCCTCTCAAATTTTGACTTTTGACAGCGGGTATTGGAAGATTGACAAAATTGGGGCAAAAGTAAAGTAGATAATAACTACACAAGTCAATTCAGAGGTGGAATCAAAATGCAATTATCACAACGTTTAGCCCCCCTAAGCTTTAATGTATTTGCCGATATGGACCGGGCAAAAGCATTAGCAAAAGCAGCAGGGCAAGATTTAATAGATTTGTCTCTGGGGTCTTCTGACTTACCAGCGCCTCCCAAAGCTCTAGAAGCGATCGCTCAATCTTTGTCAGATTCTACTACTTACGGCTATTCGTTATTTTCTAACACTCAAGCTTTTCGGCAAGCAGCAGCTCAGTGGTATACTGACAAATTTGACATTCCAGTAGACCCAGAAACTGAAGTCTTACCTCTAATTGGTTCTCAGGAAGGTACGGCTCATTTACCTTTGGCTATACTTAATCCTGGTGATTTTGCTTTACTGCAAGACCCTAGTTATCCTTCTCATAGTGGTGGGGTGTTTTTGGCGGGGGGTCAAGTTTACCCTATGCCTTTATTGGCAGAAAATGGGTTTTTGCCAGTTTTGGCAGACATACCTCCAGCTGTCTTATCTCAGGCAAAAATGATGGTTTTGAGTTACCCTCATAATCCGACAACAGCGATCGCTCCTTTATCTTTTCTCCAAGAAACTGTTGCTTTTTGCCAAAAACATAATTTAGTCTTAGTTCACGATGCTCCATATTTAGACTTTGTTTTTGATACCTTTTCTCAAGCACCCAAAAAACAATCTATCGCTCCTTCTATTTTTCAAGCTGACCCAGAAAAAACTGTTTCTATAGAATTTTTTACTATGTCTAAATCTTATAGTATGGGCGGTTTCCGAGTTGGTTATGCCATTGGTAATACTGAATTGATTCAAGCTTTGCGACAGGTTAAAGCTTGTATTGATTTTAATCAGTATCAAGGCATTCTCAATGGAGCGATCGCTGCTTTGACTGGTCTTCAAGAGGTAGTTCGAGAAACTGTGGATATTTTTCGCCAACGTCGGGATGTGTTTGTTGGGGCATTAGATCGAATTGGTTGGCCTGTGCCTACTCCATCGGCCACTATGTATGTTTGGGCAAAGTTGCCGGAAGCATGGGCCAATAATTCTGTAGGTTTCTGTGTGGACTTAGTGAAAAATACTGGGGTTGCAGTAGCCCCAGGAGCTGGTTTTGGTAAAGCTGGAGAAGGGTATGTGAGGTTTGCTTTGGTTCATAAGTCGGAGGTTTTGTCAAGGGCTGTGGAGAAAATTTCAGTGTTTTTGCAGAAATGCTGAAGGTTCTCACGAAGGTCTCTACAATTTCGAGATTACATCAGCAGGTGGTATCTTATCTGAATCTGTACCTGAGCCTTCTAGTTTATTAGGTCTAATGACTATCGGTGGTTTAGTTGCTGCTACTAAGCACAAGTCTCAAAAGTAAATCATTCCAATAGCTTCTTTGCTTGTGAGTGAATAGTTTGACAGTATTAATATCATGTCCGGTTAAACAGTGATAAATAAATAACTAGGGAGTCCTCAGGAGTCA
>NZ_RCBY01000212.1 GCF_003838195.1 Okeania hirsuta | reverse complement strand
TCTTCCCCTCCTGGGAGGGGGAGGGGCGAGGGGTGGGTTGTCTCCTGTCTCCTACCCCTACTAAAGAGCGCAAACCCTAAATAGACAGGCGAACTTACATCATACCCATACCAGGCATACCCATGCCGCCCATGCCGCCCATGCCGCCCATGCCGCCCATGCCGCCCATGCCGCCATCCATATCTGGCATCGCAGCTTTCTTCTCAGGTTTCTCAACAACCACAGCTTCAGTAGTTAATACCATACCAGCAATCGAACCCGCATTTTGCAACGCAGAACGTACTACCATTGCCGGGTCAAGAATACCAGCAGCAATCATATCTTCATATTCACCAGTTATGGCATTAAAACCAACACTGAAATCAGTAGAACGTACTTTCTCTACAACTACCGAACCCTCTGCACCAGAATTATCAGCAATCTGACGTAAAGGTCCTTCTAAAGCACGTTTGACAATATCAGCACCAATCTGCTCTTCCTCACTTAAACTACCTTTCAATTCATCAATCTTAGTCGCCAAATGAATTAAAGTAGTACCACCACCGGGCACAATACCTTCCTCTACAGCAGCTTTAGTAGCATTCAAAGCATCTTCTATTCTTAACTTGCGGTCCTTAAGTTCAGTTTCTGTTGCTGCACCAACTTTAATCACTGCTACCCCACCAGCTAACTTAGCGATACGCTCCTGCAACTTCTCCTTGTCATAATCAGAATCACTCTCTGCAAGCTGTCCGCGAATTTGAGCAATGCGCTTTTTCACTTCCTCTGCTGTATCCCCACCAGCAACAATAGTAGTGTTGTCCTTGTTAATAGTGATTTTCCGACCAACTCCCATCATATCTAAATCTGCCATCTCCAGATTCAGACCTATTTCTTCAGAGATAAGTTGACCACCTGTAAGAATAGCAATATCTTGGAGCATAGCTTTACGGCGATCGCCAAAACCAGGAGCTTTCACAGCAGCAACATTCAATACACCCCGTGCTTTATTCACCACCAAAGTAGCTAAAGCTTCCCCTTCAATATCCTCAGCAATAATTAAAAGAGATTGACCCGCACGAGCAACTTTTTCTAGTACAGGTACTAAATCTTGAATAGAGGAAATTTTCTTATCAGTGATGAGAATGCGAGAATTTTCAAACTCAACTACTAACCGATCTTGGTCAGTAATAAAGTATGGAGAAAGATAACCACGGTCGATTTGCATCCCTTCAACAACTTCTAAATCCGTAGAGAGAGACTTAGATTCTTCAACAGTGATTACCCCATCTTTAGTCACTTTATCCATTGCCTCAGCAATCATTTGTCCTACTTCTGCATCGCCACCAGCAGAGACCGTAGCTACTTGAGCGATCGCTCCTCCTTCTACTGGTTTAGCAACTGCTTCTATTTCTTTGACTAGCTGATTAATGGTTTTTTCAATCCCTTTACGCACTGCTACTGGGTTTGCACCAGCAGTTATGTTTTTGAGACCTTCTCTAATCATAGATTGGGCTAAAACTGTAGCGGTAGTTGTGCCATCTCCAGCAATATCTTTTGTTTTGGATGCCACTTCCTGAATAAGTCTAGCACCTGTATTTTCTAGGGGGTCTTCTAGCTCGATATCCTTGGCCACGGTAATCCCATCATTCACTATGTGTGGTGCGCCAAATTTTTTCTCTAATAATACATTTCTACCCTTTGGACCCATAGTGATTCGGACTGCATCAGCTAGGGAATTTATTCCTCGCTCTAGAGCGCGTCTGGATTTATCATTAAATTCTACAATCTTGGCCATATACTTTCTCCTATTGCTTCCAAATAAAAATTTAGCACTCGGTGAGGTAGAGTGCTAGTTCGTGGAAACCGTACCTATAGCAAAAGGCAGAAGGCAGAGGGCAGAAGGCAGAAGGAAAAATCTTGCTTTGTCTAGGTTTTAGGCTTTATATTGCTAAAACTCAAAAAATTCATTGGACAAAATGATTCTGTAGCTGAGTGGGAAGAGAGGGCAAAAAAACGAAAAGAATTCATCAATTCAGTATTTATGGGATGGCGATCGCCAGTTTTTCAAGGAACACAGCCTCTGGGAAAAGTATAATGTCGTGAATATAGCGGAAATTGCTGGAGATGGCTGTTATTGTCCATCTGTTAATGGCTTTGGTTAGACCAATGCTATTTTTAAAGTTTTTGCGGAACATCTAAAGTTCGACAATATTTAGATGTTTTGGTGTTGTTGAATGTTGAATATTTTTTGTCTGGAATTTATCTGAAAAAATCACAATTGTACATTCCATCAATAATAAATATTATTACCATTACAGCAACACCTAAACAGGGCTTACCGATTAAATCCAAAAGCACTGACAGATAAAGAATTTAGCCTTTTTAGGTAGAAAAAAATCCCTGGTTTTCAGTTGAAAACCCTCAAAAAATTAGGATATAAGGCAGAATAATAGCAGAAAAATCAAGGAACAAATATATCTGACTATCTTCTAATTAATTCCTTGTTTCTCCTCACTACTCTCTACTCCTGACTCCTGACTCCTGACTCCTACCCTTGTAATTTTCAGGATTTTTGAAACAAAATTAACTTGTTTTTTGCCTTGCTGCAAACATTCTTTCAAAGCTCATCGCAGCAACTCCAATAATCACCAATAACATTCCCAAAAGTTGTTTTAATAATAAAACTTCTCCAATAACCAAAAGAGCAAATAAAGCAGTCAATGCCGGACCAGAAGTACCAATTATAGATGCTCTTGCAGCTCCAGCAAATCTAATAGCAAAACTATTTAATACATAGCTAGAAAGTGTTAAAATTCCCAGAATAATACCACTAACAATTAAACCAGACCATACATTAACACTAGGGTCCATATTAATATTAACTGACCATTCTGTCGGTAAAGGCATCATCAAACCTAAAGCAGAAAATACAAAAATTCCGGCAAAATTCACTAAACTAAAAGGAATAGGATGAAGTTTTCCTGCTGACATTTGTGTGAGAATAACATACCCAGAAAAAGTAATTCCAGCACCCACAGCAGCCAAAATTCCTTGTTGATAATCACCCTCTCCACTAGGAAGAACTAAAAACCCTCCTATAACAATCAGAACCATAGCAAAAATTCTTATCATAGAAGGGCGATCGCCAAATAATCCCCAAGATACTAAAACAGTAATAATTGGATAAATAAAGAAAATTGTAATAGCAATAGCAGTAGGTATATTACCTATAGAAATATATATTAATACCTGAGATAAGAACAAAAAGAAAGCACTACCAATAACCTTCCACCATAAAGAAAAATCTTTGGATTTGATCAGGCGCTCAATATCGCTCCAAACCGCAGGATAGAGAAATGTTGCGACTATGGGCATCAACAACATTACTACAATGAGTCGTAGTAATAAAATTAACAAAGAATTACCAACATTAGGATTTATCAACCCTTCCACCGGAAATAAGCCGAAAATTGTACTAGGTTGTGGAGGCGTATTAAGGATAACTTTAATACAAACATTAAATAAAGATAACAGTGCTGCTGAAAGTAAAGCCAAAATCAAACCTACCTGAACTTGAGAAGCAGATTTTTTAGGTTTAGCAGTAGACTCAGTTTTGGACTTAGGGGATACTTCTGAGGACTCCACAGGAGATGTCGTCAACATTGATTTTCCTGAAGAAGTAGTATTTGCTGAGTTGTTAGACCCAGACTGAGAAACTTCATAAGTTCTAGATGAAACTGTATGATTATTTTCCAGTTGTGCCTGAAGACGACTGACCAAAGCTTCTAGAATGACCTCACCCTGCTGTTCCATACTACGCATACTATTTAACTGTACAGAAAGGTCACTTTGGTAACTATCCAACTCCTGTTTTAATGCCTCAAATGTCCCACTCACAACACCAGATAAAGAATCTCCAAATTCATTAGTAGTCCCATAATAGTTATTTGAAGGATTAGTCATTGGTAACTCTCCCCCTGGAATACCAGCTTGTTGTAGTCCCGGATCGACACTCTCCGTTAAATCTCTAATTTTTTGGCCTAACTGTTTTTGTAAGTTATTAGCTAAAACCTGGGCTAATTGTTTAAGCCATAATTGTTGCTGGGCTATTTGTCGCTGAGATAAAGATTCGAGTTGTTTAGATTGCAACTGTTCATATTGCTTTCGTAATTTACTGATATCCTCATTAAGCTGTTCTTTCTCGACTCTCAGTCTGTATACATCTTGGCTTAACTGATTTGTCAGATTTTGGCGAAAACTATCTAAGTCTTGAATCACTAATTTCAGGACTTCTTCTGGTGATTTGGGAGTTTCGGCTCCCTGATTTGGGGGTTGAGTATTCATTTTCCCTATAGGTCTTTTAACTAATACCGCGAAAAGTCCCACTCCATAAGGTACGTTGGGATTGGGGCAGAACTAATAAATATGTGGCAGTAATTCCCCACACAGCCCCTAATAAATCGCGGGAATTGATTGTGCTTTAATATAATAAATGCTGGAACTCCAGTATTAATCTCGATAACTAAGTGAATCTCAACAATTAGCCTGTGGAAGATGAGTATTTGCTTCCCTTGTATTTAGGCATTGGCTGTTGAATTAGGAAGCCCACTATAAACAAAGTTTGCTGTTGGGTACTTCACAGGAAAATTGGGTCTGAAGCCTCGTCCTCAAAGGAGGACTTTTCCTAAGATTTCTGTAGCAGAAAATATGCTATAATCTTTAAATTAGTTTCCTATGTTAGTCGCAGTTCTGCCCCAGCAAAACGTCAACCCACCGAAATCTATCGTTCAGTAGGAAGATCAGCGCCTTTAGGCCGGAGAGGATGTCAACTTTTACAGTTTCTTTCATATATATACTTGAATGAATAATGTCCCATTTTTATCGATCTGACTATTCTTTAACTGAATTTAGCTATAAAATTGGGGACATATTACCTCCACGATATCTCCACATTACATGATGATTAAGCTTTAATGCGGAAAGTTTATTTTTTAACTGAGATACTTTTCCTTGACTCAAATATTGACGAAGATGTCCAAGGTATAATCATCAAACTAGCAAAACTAATATTTGATCGGGAATGGGCAGTCTTTCATCATTTTGTTGCTGCTTGCATTGCTCATAATAATTGATATATAGTAATAGATTGTGAGTTTTAAAGAGTATTATGACAGCCCAAGAAATCATTCGCTCAATTGAAGCCGAGGAAATAGAAAACCTCAAACAAGGCTCGAAAAAGAAATTGCCTCAAATTTATGTAGGTGACACTGTAAAAGTCGGAGTCAAAATTATAGAAGGAGGAAAAGAAAGAGTCCAGCCCTACGAAGGTACTGTAATCTCCATGCGGAATGGAGGAATCAATGAAACTATTACAGTTCGTCGTGTTTTCCAGGGTGTAGGAGTAGAAAGGGTATTTCTGCTCCATTCTCCTAGAATTGCTAGTATAAAACTAATCCGTCGAGGTAAGGTGCGTAGAGCTAAACTTTACTACTTGAGAGAACGTATTGGTAAGGCCACCCGTGTCAAGCAAAGATTCGATCGTCCTTTATAGTCTCCAAGATGGTTTAAGAAATTATTTGGAACTTGATGAAAAGTTATGTTATACTAGATCAAGTAGAGGTCATTAAGATTTAATCTAAGGCCTCAACTATGCGCTCTTAGTTCAGTTGGTAGAACGCAGGTCTCCAAAACCTGATGTCGGGGGTTCGAGTCCTCCAGGGCGCGCTTAATACTTAAAGTTAATCAAGATATTCTTTCATCGTAGATATTTTTATATCTACCCAAATTAACCAATAATATTTTTGTATAGAGAATTTTTACTAAGGCAAAGGTTTCCTAATTATTTCTATGCGAATTTTACTGCTGTCGCTGACATCAAAAGCAGTTATTAATTGCGGACAATATTTGTGCTATAGTAAGTAGATTGCTGAGACTCCAGTGTATAAATGTAATATTATCAGAATCTTCCTTGAGATTCTAAGTCGTACCGATGAACTAAGAATCTGAATCTATAAAACAACCATTAGCAATAGTATTTGGGAAGACTATACAGTAAATACAGTAAAAAATCCCAACAATTAAGTATAAGTAAATAAATTGAAAATCCAAAACTTAGGGAGATAAGTTATTGTGGCCAAAAAAGAGGAAGTTAGAGTACAAGAAAACAAGGAAAGTTTCCAGCTTCTAGCTTTTTTCAAAGAAACAAAAGAAGAACTAGATAAAGTAGTATGGCCAAGCAGAGAGCAGCTCATCAGTGAGTCTGTTGCTGTACTGTTAATGGTTATTCTCTCGGCAACAATCATTTATCTAGTAGATGAGTTCTTTAGTTGGGCAGCTGGGGTGGTGTTTGGATGAAATTATATCCTGAAGAAACACAAGACACAACGCAATCAAACCAGGGGGAAGAAAAGCCCAGAGAGTTTCTCAAAGGAGAATTACGATGGTATGCAGTACAAGTTGCCTCTGGTTGCGAAAAACGAGTTAAGGCTAATTTAACCCAGCGTATTCAAACTCTTGATGTTGCAGATAAAATATTTAAAATAGAAATACCTCATACACCCGCAGTTAGGCTTCGTAAAGATGGCAGTCGCCAACATAGTGAAGAAAAAGTTTTTCCTGGCTATGTATTAGTACAAATGAGGCTAAATTGGATAGAGGAACAAAAAAAATGGACAATTGATGACGAAGCATGGCAGGTTGTCAAAAGTACCCCACATGTGATTAACTTTGTAGGGGCTGAACAAAAGCGTCGCTATGGAAGGGGTCGTGGTCATGTTAAGCCGTTACCACTGAGTCCTTCAGAAGTAGAAAGAGTCTTTAAACGAGCTCAAGAGCAAGACCCAATGCTCAAGGTGACAGTGGCAGAAGGAGATCATATTACAGTTCTCTCAGGGCCATTCAAAGAGTTTGAAGGTGATGTAATTGAAGTAAGTCCAGAAAGAGGTAAATTGAAAGCGCTATTATCCATTTTTGGACGAGATACGCCAGTAGAATTAGAATTTAATCAGGTAGAAAAGCATAAATAATGGCAAAAAAAGTCGTGGCGCTGATCAAGTTGGCTATTACGGCGGGAAAGGCTAACCCTTCTCCGCCTATAGGTCCTGCTTTAGGTCAGCATGGTGTGAATATTATGGCGTTTTGTAAAGAGTATAACGCCAAAACTGTAGACCAAGCTGGTACAGTAGTTCCAGTAGAAATCTCGGTTTATGAAGACCGTAGTTTTACTTTTGTTCTGAAAACCCCTCCTGCAGCAGTCTTAATTAAAAAAGCAGCAGGTGTAGAACGTGGTTCAAGTGAACCAAATCGTACAAAGGTAGGCTCAATTACAAAAGCTCAATTGCAAGAAATAGCCCAAACAAAAATGCCAGACCTCAATGCTAATGACATTGAAGCTGCAATGAAAATTGTAGGAGGCACAGCTAGAAATATGGGTATTACTATTGCGGATTGATTTGATTAATTAATCCAATTCCCAAATATCTGTATTCTAAAGTAGAAATAGAAACAAAAGTAAATTGATATTAGGGGGAGAAGCAGAGCTTCGTTAAGTACCCCAGGAGAATAAAATGCCAAAAAAAGTCTCTCGTAGATTAGAAGAACTGAGAAAAAAAGTAGAAGAGCGACCTTATGAACCTGAAGAGGCGCTTCAAGTTTTAAAAGAAACAGCTACAGCAAAATTTTCAGAAGCAGCAGAAGCTCATATTCGCTTAGGGATTGATCCTAAGTATACAGATCAACAGCTACGAACTACAGTGGCCTTACCCAAAGGAACTGGTCAAACCGTCCGAATTGCAGTCATTGCCAAAGGTGAAAAAGTTAACGAGGCTCTGGCCGCAGGAGCTGACTTAGCTGGATCGGAGGAGCTAATTGAAGAAATTAGCAAAGGGATGATGGATTTTGATACCTTGATCGCTACACCTGATGTGATGCCTAAAGTAGCTAAACTAGGGCGTTTATTAGGACCGAGAGGTTTAATGCCATCTCCTAAAGGCGGTACTGTAACTTTCGATCTGGCACAAGCTATTGACGAGTTTAAGGCAGGTAAGTTAGAATTTAGAGCCGACCGCACAGGTATAGTTCACGTTATGTTTGGTAAAGCTTCTTTTTCTGTAGAAGATTTGCTGATCAACTTAAAGGCTTTACAAGATTGTATTGACCGTAACCGTCCTTCTGGTGCAAAAGGTCGCTATTGGCGTAGTATATATGTATCAGCAACAATGGGACCATCAATTGAAATTGAAGTTAGTGCCCTGCGGGATCTAAAATTAACAGCAGAAGCTTAATCTATATTAAATAAGTGGTCAGCTTTCAGCAGATTTTTTTTGAGATGCCTTCGTTTGCGGAGCATTCCGGAACGGAAAGGATATTTTAACTTGTCCAAGGGCTATCCGGCAGGTTGGAAACCGGGTATTTTTACCCAAAGCAATAAAAGCTGATGGCTAATGGCTAATCGCTGATAGCTAGTTAAATAAGATTTCTCAAGCTAAAATAATTAAAATCAAAGAGCTTAAGACAGCAGGTGCTAATAGCTTAATTTCCTGCCGAGGTTCAAGGATTAACAATTCAAAAACAGGTATAAGGGATTTTTGTCGAAATCTTTAATAAGTTACTTGTTTTGGATTCATAATTCTTTGCCCTGGCAGATAGTATAATCCGCCAGGGTTTTTGGTTTGTCAAGGAGGTGATAAATATGGGCAAAACGAAGGAACAAAAACAAGAGATGTTGGCAGACATCAAGCAAAACTTGAGTGAAAGTCAGCTAGCACTTGTAGTTGATTATCACGGACTATCCGTGGCAGAAATTACAGACCTGCGTAGACGACTACTGCCTACTGGTAGCTGTTGCTCTGTAGCTAAAAATTCTCTGATGGGAATAGCAGTTAAAGAAGATGCCAACTGGCAACCTATGGAACAGTTGTTGGCAGGATCTAATGCTTTCCTATTCCTAAAAGATGATATCGGCGGTGCTATCAAGGCGTACCAAGAATTCCAAAAAACCACCAAAAAAACAGAATTTAAGGGTGGTGTGATGGAAGGGCGACTCCTGACTCAAGATCAGGTTAAAGCGATCGCCGATCTACCATCTAAGGAAGAGTTACTTGCTAAAGTGGCTGGTGCTCTCAACAGTATAGCTACTAAGTTGGCTGTTGGTCTAAATGCTGTACCTACTCAACTTGCCACTGGTATTAATGAGGTTCCAGCTTCTGTAAATAGAGCTATTAAAGCAATTTCAGAAAAAGAACAACAAGGCGATGGTGCCTAACACAAACAACATGAATTTTTGACTAATATCCTATCAGTTTTATTATGAGAATAATTCCAGTAATTTAACTATATTAAAGGTAATAAAAAAGTCTAAATTCTAGCGAAAAAATAACTACAAACTAACAAAAAATAGGAGATTACTAATGTCTGCAAAAACCGACGAAATTCTAGAACAACTTAAGTCTCTTTCTTTGCTCGAAGCATCTGAATTAGTTTCACAAATAGAAGAAGCTTTTGGTGTTAGTGCTGCTGCTCCTGCTGGTGGCATGATGATGCCTATGGGTATGCCTGGTCCTGGAGGTGCTGCTGCTCCTGCGGAAGAAGCTGAAGAACAAACTGAGTTTGATGCAATTCTTGAAGAGTTTCCTTCAGATAAGAAAATTGCTATTCTTAAAGTGGTTCGTGCCATTACAGGTTTGGGTCTGAAAGAAGCAAAAGATTTGGTAGAGTCTGCACCTAAGCCAATTAAAGAAGGTATTGCTAAAGAAGCTGCTGAAGATATTAAGAAGCAATTAGAAGATGCAGGAGCTAAGGTGACAGTTAAATAGTTATCTTTGGGAAAATATTTAGTGAATAATATTCACTATAACATTAGACAAATTTCTCTATAAACTTAGAGAATGTTGATATTTTTTTTACAGCCTGTATCATTGATATGGGCTGTTTTATCTGAAAATTATAGCGGTCTTGATTAAAATTAAAATTCCGCACGACAAAATATAGTACATGAATTTGGAAAAAACTTGAGACAGCAGTTTTTATCTTTTATCTTTGTTGTAAAATAATAGGTAATCTATCTTCGCCCCCACCAATAATAACCACTTTTGTATTAGGAGAAGCTGCTCACTTTTCAGTAGCTTCAATAGCTTTTAACTTCAAGACTTGTTCAGTTAATCCTTGAGAAAGTAATTTTTGAGCATTTGCCATACCTTGAGCTTCTATTTTTTTTCGTTCTGCCTCTTGACGTGCTTTTTCTAATTCAAATTGCATTCGCTGGCTTTCTTGTTCTGCCTTTAATTTTTCTTGAATTGCTTGTTGAATATTTCTAGGTAATTAAATATCTCTGAACAAAGCTGACTCAACTATAAAACCCAAAGGATTTAACTCTTGAGTAAGTTTTTCAAGTAAACTGTTGGCTATTTCCTGTCTTTTCTCACTATAAATATCTCTAGATTCATAGTTGGAAGTAATTTCCCGAATTAGGGAACGGAATCGAGAAATAATAATTTCTTTTTCCTCTAAACCAATATTTTCATATACTTGTCCTGCTTGTTCAGGGTCAATTTTATATTGAAGACTGACATCTATTTGAAAGTTTAATCCTTCTTTGGATGTAGCAGTAACAGTTTCTTTTAAATCTTTGAGTCGAGTAGAAAATTTTATTACTTTAGCAAGGGGGTTAACTAAGTGAAGACCAGGGGTAAGCGTAGATTCAGAAACATTACCAAGTATTTCTACCACACCTACTTTACCTGCTGGCATAATTACCAAAAACTTACTGATTGTTTGATAAATAGAAATTATCGCAGCCAAAGAACCAATTAATAGAGCGAGGGCGCGTACTTTTTTTCTTTCTTTTTCCCCGGCAATATTAGGATTTGTCAAAGCTATAAGGAATGCCACCAAAGTAACGAGCAATGAGATGATTAATTCCATTGTTTTGATTGGGGATTTATTGAATTTTTACCGATTAAGGTGAGATAATTTTTATTGCTTAGGTAAAAGATTTAGAGCTAACTAACTAAGCATAATTAACTAGAAATATTACTAAACTGACATAGTATCATTCCAGTAATTACTTAAGCAAATTTTTATAGATTCTTCAAATTGTCATACGGAATTCAAGCATGGGAGCAAAATATTCCTAGTGATAAATAATTAGGGTTTTCTGAAAAAGTCTTATGTATAACGGCAGGAGTAGGGGTAATTTCCTACGGAATGCTCCGCAAACATGAATTACCCGTACAGGAGTCAGGAGAAATGGGAATCATAGAGGAGTTAGCCGAAAGAATTTTTCCTTGATTTTTTCGTCCTCGCCCAATGAAAATGCTAACTTTTTGCAGCTCTATAGACCAAAAAACTGGCACTTTTTTCGACCTAAAAAGGCTAAAGCTTTTATATGTCAATTCTTTGAGGATTAATCACCAAGCCCTAATTAAATTCTAACTTTTTATCAAAAATTTAAAGTATTTTATATTATTGATTCAGGAAATTGTTACCAAGAATTGGTGCGAATTAATCTATCAAAAATTGTAAAATATAGTTTTTTATTTTTAAACTGAAGTATCTGATATCCAAGAATTTTATGAGTAGAATTGACCCGCCCAACTTCGAGATTGACGCACAGGACCATCATCTTGATATAAAGGTGGATTATGAATATCTTTTTTATTCTCTAAAATACTCACATCTTGTTCAAAAGTTTCTAAGACATCCTGTTTTAACATCTTATTTAAAATCAAGCTTAAAGGAAAAGGTAGAACTTTCTTCACACTGTAAAATATTGCAATATCAAGATACTCATTATCTATTGGTGTTCCTGTAAAAATAGTTAACAAACCTAGCTTTAATTTTCCTTCTGTCCAGTAAAAACTCACATCATAAGCAGGTCCGTAATAAATAGTAGTAACTGAGCCATCTTCTAATACTAATTTTCCTGCTGCTAAAGAAGATAAATTATATTTCTGAGACATTCTATGAGTTAAAATTG
>NZ_RCBY01000211.1 GCF_003838195.1 Okeania hirsuta | reverse complement strand
AATTTTGAACACCGTGTAGACGGTGGGGTATTAAACCCACAAAGAAAATGATAAAAGTTGTATCATCAGAAATCTTATCCATATTGCTAAAGTTAGTTAACAAAAAGTATAGGGTTATAATATAGTATCTGGCAACAATTAATTAGCTCTGTCTTTTTTCAATAAGTTGTGCGGAAGCAGTAAAATTAATTATTCTATTTATAGCAGTTTTCACAAAAGTAGACTACAGAAATTTGACTAATATTGCTGCTATTTTTTATGAGCAGGGAAAAGTCGATGTAGCTGAAGCTTGTTATCAAGCTGTTGTTGATTTAATTCCTACTTCTGCTGATCCTGATATAAATTTGGGTTTTCTGTTAAGTCAACAGGAAAAACATGAGGAAGTAATTGAATGTTATAACGCTGCATTAAAGCAGGATAAAAATTCTGTTAATGCTATGGCAGGTTTAGCATAAATTTTAGGGAAAAAATCTGAGTGGGAAGCAGCAATAAAGCTATATCAGAAAATTCTTAAACATAATTCTAATTCTGCTGATACTTATGCGCAACTAGGAATAGCTTTACGAGAAATAGGTAAATCTGAAGAAGCGATCGCTCAATTTCAAAAAGCTATAAATATTAATCATAGACATATTGAAGCTTATGCTCATCTGGGTTTAGCTTTGCAAGATGTAGGTAAAAAGTCTGAAGCTGAGTCTATTTTTGACTGCTCAGAATTAGTAGCTAAATACCAGTTTGCCAATGTAGAAGGATGGGAGAATTTTGCAGCTTATAATAGTGACTTGAAAAATTACATTGTTCGACATCCTACTCTTTTAAAAGACCGACCAGGTAAACCAATAAATAGAGGTAGTCAAACTTACGAAATTTTTACAGATAATACTTCCGTAATGGCAGAACTGAAGCAAAAAATTAATCATTACCTCTTTAATTATTTTAGTCGTTTCACTGCTAACTCTAATGATCAATTTTTCCATAATTTACCCTCAGACTGGAAGCTCAGTGATTGGGCGGTTATTTTAGAGTCAGAAGGATTTCAAAACTCTCATATTCATCCTGAAAGTTATTGTAGTGGCGTTTATTATATTCAAGTTCCGAATAGTATAAAAGAAAATCATCATGGCTCTGGTTACTTAAATTTTGGTACTTCTTTTCCCTGAGAATTGGATATGGCAAAAAAAGAGAAATATACGATTCAAGCAGAAGCAGGATTATTAGTAATTTTTCCTTGTTATTTTTGGCACTCTACTATTCCATTTACTGGAGATAGGGAACGAATTTGTATTTCATTTAATTTGATTCCTCTAGATAGGTAGATCAAGAAAAATATGAGGTTTGGGAAAACACTTCATCTTTTAGGTAGAGGCGAGTTTAAATATAAATCAATTTTCCTCATGTCTCAAATAAAATAATTATGGGTCTGGTTATTGAAATTTTCCTACTTCCTTTCCCTCAGAGTAAGACATGAAAAATCAACAGAAATATCTGATTCAGTCAGAAGCAGGATTATTAGTAATTTTTCCTGGTTATTTTTGGCGCTCTACTATTCCATTTACTAGAGATAGAGACCGAATTTATATTTCATTTAGTTGAATTCCTTGAGATGGAAAAATCTCAATATTTGGCAAAATACTAATCATCTATTAAGTAGGGGCGAGTTTAAGAAATCAATTTTTCCTTATCCTCTCTAACAACATAATTCTGGAGTAGGTTACTGAAATTTTCCTACTTCTTTTTCCTGAGAGTAAGACATGAAAAATCAACAGAAATATCAGTGCAGACTAGAAGTAGGATAATCAGTAATTTTTCCTTGTTATTTCTGGCACTCTACTATTCCATTTACTGAAGATAGTGACCAAATTTGTATTTCATTTAATTTGGAAATAAATAAAGAGGGAAAGTCTCCCTGAGAATAAGTGCCTTGTGCCTTAGAAGCAGAACCTCTGGACTCTATCTAAATTAAAACTTCGATCAGCTAAGGCGATAGCTTGACTTTCCTACTTCCTTTTGGTTAAGACTCTTGATATACTCTTTTTTAGTTAAGATGGAGAAATGTCGTGGATTTATCGCTAATTCCAGCCCAACCAGAACCAGGACTAATAAATGTCCTGATAGAAATTCCCGCAGGAAGTAAAAATAAATACGAGTTTGATAAAGATTTACAAGCCTTTGCCCTTGACCGAGTACTTTATTCTTCCGTACAATATCCTTACGATTATGGTTTTGTCCCTAACACCCTAGCAGATGATGGAGACCCCCTTGATGGAATGGTAATTATGGATGAGCCAACATTTCCAGGATGCGTTATTGCAGCAAGACCCATCGGAATGTTAGAGATGATTGATGGAGGGGACAGAGATGAAAAAATCCTCTGTGTACCAGACAAAGACCCACGCTACACTGAGGTTAAATCTCTCCAAGATGTAGCACCTCATCGATTAGAAGAAATAGCAGAATTTTTTAGAACCTACAAAAATTTACAAAAAAAGGTGACAGAAATACTTGGTTGGAAAGATGTTGAGCATGTAATGCCATTAGTAGAAAAATTCGTTAAAGCGGCAAGCAAATAATATTTATTCCAGTATTTTTTGGAATTACAGAAAATTTAGCGGTAGGTTTTCTAGAGATTTTACTCAAATGAAAACCTACCTCTATTTTTTAAAAAGACCTGTTAACTTTTTAAAAATCCTGAACTTATGGCAAAGGAAGAAGGAAGAAGTAAGAAGGAAGAAGTAGGAAAAAAAGAAGGCTTTAGTTATCTATGAGAGAAGGCTTAAATTTCCTATAGACATTAATGCTCTTGTTTACACGCTCTGCAAGGACACGATATGAGTGAGTTTTTTCTAGGTCAATGCTCCACAAACAGGATTTACCAATATCCTAACTAATTAACATAGTGCTATAAAAATAGAAAAACCTTCTGTCCTCAGCACAAGTGCGTTCTGCTACAAGGTATTAAAATCATAAATTTGAGTTTACTAAAAATTAGTTAGTTCTATTTCAATTTTTCTAAATTTTCTAGAGTAGTCAAATAAATTTATTTGTTGGTTTACAACAAAGAATACCCAGCATACTCAATCTCTGCTGCATACTTATGTGCCACCATATCAACTAATTCAGAATCATAATATTTCCAATAATCTTCTCGATTTGATTTATTACGGACAGGGAGCTGAAAGTTTTCTAATTCTAATATTTGGGATACTTTTCTAAAGTCGTTCTCAAGAGATTCAAAACCCATAACAAAATTAACTTCAGGCTTGCTTGACTGTAAACCATGAGTATTTAGATAGTAAAACATTGTTGGGACTTTTCGCAATAAATCAATAAACGTAAGCATTCAGCAGTCAGCTATCAGCTATCAGCTTTATTACCTTTAAAGGATAAAAAAGCAATTTTATCAAAGCTTTAGAGTACGAATCTCTGGTTGAGAATGTAGTATAAATTAAATTAATGCTTGCTTTATTATTCATTAGACATCTCCAATCATCAAAAATAAAATCAATTATCGTACAGCAGTTATCAATTATTTCCCCTTAATCCCTACCCCTACTTCCTCTTTTCTGGAGATGTCTATTAAAAAGTTGATAGCTGACCGCTAATAGCTGAATGCTTACTAATAAACTAATCTCTATTCCACTTTTGAGTTTGACGATGTGGCGAAAAAAAGAAAAAAATCATTCTTTCCCAAGGGTTTCTTATAACGGCAAACTTATAACGAGAATGAAAAAAATCAGGTGACAAAACTTGATAGTAGTCAAGTAAAGACGAGTGTTTATGTATGTTAGGAAAATTTTTATTTCTTACTTCAAATCTCTCTACACCATCTTGCAAAGGGTTAAGGCACAGAATTTCGTCTTCAGAGTAATGCTTTAGAACACTCTGAATTGAATTACCTGCTGTTTTAGGAATGTGAATAAACAAAAACTTTTTTTGTATGGAAAGCATCTTTAAAACTGATGAAGTAAATATTTTTTTTGCTTGTTGCCATCCTTCGATCCATCTTCCCTATTCCCTATTCCCTACTCCCTAATAACTAAAACAAAAAACTATTAGATATATCCAATAATAAAAAGTAAAATCAATTATCGAATATAAATCATCAATTATTTTCCCCTACTCCCTACTCCCTACTCCCTACTCCCTACTCCCTCGACTCTAAAATTTCAGAAAATAAAGCTTCATAACTATTCAAAGCATTTTTAGACCCAAAATTTTCTTCTGCATATTTTCTTCCTTGCTGACCAAGTTGCTGAAGTTTTTCTGGATTTTCATATAACTCTACAATTGCTTGTGCCAAAGCTTGAGAATCTTCTGGAGTAACTACTATTCCACCACCACTTTCATTAACAACTCTGATTGCCGTACCTGTATCTGGAACAGAAGCTACTATTGGACGACCACTAGCAAGAATAACAGGAATTTTTGAAGGTAAATTAAAAGCAGTAACAGTCTTTTTCTGTATTACTAACCCAACATCAGCAGCAGATAACATTTCTGGTAATTTTTCTCGTGGTACTAAAGGGAGCAAAAGTACATTATCTGCTTGATATTTATCACAACACTCTTGTAATTGTTGACGCGCTTTTTCTTCCCCCAAAATTACGAAACAAATTTCCGATTTTTCCTTGAGACTAACAGCAGCTTTAACTACAGTTTCTAATCCTTGAGTTAGAGCAATATTCCCAGAATAAACAACGACAAATTTATCTTGAAGATTATGTTCCTCTCTAAATTGATTATTTTTATTTAGAGGTTTAATAAAATTCAGGTCTACCCAATTAGGAATACAAACAAGTCGGTCTTGAGAAACCCCTTGTTCGACTAAGTTAGTGACAAAATCTTCAGCAATAACGCTAATTTTAGCAGCTTTTAGATAAGCTAATTTTTCTACAGCTTGAGCTATACGTATTATCCAACTATCTTTTTTAACTAACCCAACTCTTACAGCAGCTTCAGAAACAATATCCTGAATATTTAAGACCACAGAAGAATTAGAAAATAATCCATAAAAACTAACTGGTAAAGAAATTAATATAGGAGGAGTCGTTGCAAAAATAACATCAGGTTTCCAACCATTAAAAGCTTGCCAAAGACTAGAAAGAATAAAACTACCATCTAACAATAATCGATCTAAAACCCCTGGTTTAGAACCTTTAATATAGATATAACTACGTTGGACTGTTACACCATTTAGTTCCTCAGTTAAAAAAAACTTTCCTTTATATTCATCATAAATTTTACGTTCAGGATAATTTGGCATACCAGTCACTACACGAACTTGATGACCACGTTTCACAAAACCTTCTGCCAGTTCCGTCATTAAGGGAGCAATGCCAATTGGTTCTGGGTAATAATTATAGGAATAAATAAGAATACGCATAGTTTAACTAATTAGGGTTTGCTGAAAAAGTATGCATGGCAGGGGGAGAAGTTAGGAGTCAGAAGTCAGGAGTCAGGAGTCAGGAGTCAGGAGTCAGTAGAAACGAGGAATGATAGAGGAGGCAGGAGGGAGAATTTTAAGAGTGATTTTTCTGCTCCTGCCTAGAATACTGAGTTTTTAAGCTTTTTGGACTGAAAAGCTGGCACTTTTTTCGACCTAAAAAGGCGAAAATCTTTATCTGTCAGTGCTTTTAGATTTAATCAGCAAGCCATAATTCAGTTAATATTTCGAGCATAACTAAACTAATAGATGTCTCCAGGGAGTAGGTTGTAGGGACGTTACATACAACGTCCGTAGGGAGTAGGCGGAAATAATTAATGAATAAGAGTACGATAATTAATTGGATATTTTTACTATTGGAGTTCTCTCATAGAAGGTAAAAGCCTTATAAATTGCTATTTTAGAATTAGCTATAATCAAAAGGGGTTGACCATATATGTTTCAATCAAAAAACTTAATTTTTAGTTTATTTATTTTCTCGTCTTTAGATATTTTCCAAAACTTCTTGAGGGTAAGTAGGTGTTACGCTCCTGTTGTCGATCTATGCAAAATATCTAATTTAACTAAATAGTTCAATTTTCTTAGTTTATTGATAATAAATATACTTGAAGCTAGTTAAGCTTAATAATTTAAGTTAGAATAATCAGATTTATCCAGAAAAAACTAAACACTAGAAATATATTCAGAATATGTAAGGCTAATACAGATAAAATAGTTAAAGTAAAAGTTAGGACAGATCGAGAAGCTCTAAAACTCAGGCAACGTAATATTTTTTCTTCTTCCTTCTTGCCTCTTCCTTATTCCTTCTTCTATAAAACTTAAATCTATAATCATTTAAACAGATTGAGATGTAAAGCTAATATCTTAGTGGAAAAAAGCTATAGACCGAGAAAGAGAAGGAAAAAGTATAGTATTTTAAATACCCTAATAAGCTCCACCACTTTTCTTAAATAAGATTGCCACAGTCTTAATAATTAACTTTATATCGTACATTAGACTCCAATTTTGTTGATACTTTAAGTCCAACCTAATAATATCTTCAAAATCTTTCACTTGAGAACGACCATTAACTTGCCATTCTCCTGTCATACCAGGTTTCACATCTAAACGTTGCCATTGAGGTACTTCATAACGTTCCACTTCATCAGGAGTAGGGGGTCTAGTTCCCACTAAACTCATATCTCCCTTCAGTACATTCCAAAACTGAGGTAACTCATCCAAACTCTTTCGCCTTAAAAAGTTACCAACTTTAGTAATTCGTGGATCATTTTCATTTTTAAATATTGCACCTTGAGCTTGATTTTTGATTTTACTCTTAAGTTGTTCTGCATTTACACACATAGAGCGAAATTTCCACATTCGGAAATTTTTTCCCATCCAACCACATCGTATTTGACCAAAAAATATCGGACCAGGACTATCAAGCTTAATAAAAATAGCGATGGGAATAAACAAAATACCTGTAATAAATAATCCTACTAAGGCACCAACAATATCAATCAGACGTTTTACCCAAGATTTGACAGAACGATGAGTAACAGGAAGTTGATTTTCTTCTGATTTACTATTGCTTTTGCTTTTAACTTCTGAATGTGGAGATTGTTCGATGATTAAAATTTTGTCTAGTCCAGTTAAACAAAATACTCCCATAACTAGAGAATTAACATCAGATAGTATAAATTCTATATTTTTTTCTCTTGCTATTTTTAAATTTGTGACTAGAGAACCAATTCCACAACTATCTATAAAATTAGTCTTACTAAAATCAATAATAATTTTGGTTATAGTATTTTCTGATTGGAAAAGTTTTTGGCAAGTTGATTTAAATAATTCTGCCTCTGAGACAGTAAAACGAAGAGGCAAATGAACCACGGGAGTTTTATCCCTAAAAGTGACTTGAATATCTGTTTCTGAGGTTTGGCTGACCATGAAATCTTGGTTCCTATTTTTTATGATTATAGTTTTGCTTCTACAAGAGTTTTTTCTGAGGTTTTCTTGGCATAATCAGTTTAAGAATTATGCTCAAACGATCATATAGAAATCACCTTAATGGTTGACCACCCTCTAGATTAATGATTAGCAATTGTTCAATACTAATGTATGAACTTAAGTATATTAATCTCTGTCAACTACCTTCAAGAATAGAAAATATTCAGATGGTATCAGCAGAAACCAAACTGCTTTTTCCGTTAATCTGTTAATCTAGTTATATCGCCATCATAACACCAAAATAACTAGGAGCAATTTGAGTGGGTTTTTACTCAGGGGCGAGTCTAGTTTTGACTATTTTACTACTACCCACCCAAGACTTCCTGTCTAGTTATAGATATTTTCAGAGCGTGAAGTTTCACGACTTCCTTTAACCCTGGCCTTCGCTTTAGCTGCACCGCGTTTGAGAGCTTGAAGCCGTGCTTCATATTTTGCCCTTTGTCGTTTTTTGGGAGTTTGTTCAATTAAAGTTTTCAGAGCGCTGCCCAGACTTTTATAAGCATTGGGAAGAGAGTAACCAAAACGAGTTGCTAAGGCGATCGCCTTATCGTCTGCTTCTATTGCCTCTTTGAGATTACGTTCTCCATTATTCTTCTGATAGAGTCTATACCCAGATACACCACACAAAGCTAAAGCTAGAACTAAAAGTAGACCATCCTGTACCCATAGCTCACCCACAGCACCCCCTAAACCAATAGCAAGGGCAGCCATTTCCCAACCATCCCTGGGAATTGTATCGTTTTGAATTCTGGCCACTTCATGCCAGAATAACAGGTTACGTTGGTCTAATGCTAATTGCTCCCAAAGTGTTAGGTCGATGGATATTTCTATTTGGTCTTTGCCTATTTCTTCGCTGCGAATGAGTGGAGGATTAACTTCAATGGACTTTTCTACCATGACCCAACTTTGTAATTCTGGTGGTAGTAAGCCTTTTAGACGCCTAATTTCACTCATTTCGGCTCTGGCAGTGGCAGTAGCATAAGATGTCATAGTTTGTTTGAGTCCTATAGATTTTTCAACACATAGTTATCCTTTATTTAAATAGTTTACCGTAAGATTTCAAACAGTATGTTTTCTACTCTTGCTTAGGGATATAGGAGTTAGGTGAAAATTCACACTTATTAAGTTACTTAGATTGTGAGTTTTATAGATAGGAATTTGGATTCATATAAATATAAATTATGGTTCTCTTGAAAAAGAAACTTTGTATTTAGGGAGAAAGTTTGCAGATTTGATTATGTTTAGGAGGAATAAAGTTAAATAATTTGAGATGAGATACCTGTCTGAAAAAGCTATCCGGCAACAAGATTTTGAAGATTTATCAGTCTAGTATGATTGAGTAATTACGCTCTAGAGTGTGATGAATAATTCCTGATTTTCAACAGTTGGAATACAAGGCGAGGAGAAAATAAAAAAAGTACAATAGTTGATGAAAGTCTTTACAAATAAGTGTTAAGCATAGTCTTCGACCGTAAAATTTTGATGCCTACTAATAATCTACAGTATTTGATCGTGGTTGAGGGGAAAAAATCAAATAATTTATAGCAATCATATTTCACTTGTAAGATTTTAGTGGTAATTAGGAGTCAGTCCTCAGAAGTCAGAATATAAAAGGATTTTGACCGATCTTATTTGATCGATCTTAATTGTTCTTAAATATCTCATAAATCATTCCTGATTGTTATATTTAGATATCTTTCTGGAAAAGCTATGAGGCAACTAAGAGCTTGAGTTGTATACAGCAGTTTTGGTGAGGAGGTGAGATACATTTTTACTTTACATTAAAATATATTCTCTTTTCTCTGTTTTCTTCTGGATATGTTACCTAATTGTCCATAATTTTGTACTTCTGGAAAGTTGCAGACTACTGTATCTAATCTTTTCAGTAATTAAGATTAATCTACAGTATTTGATTATGCTGAGTCGGAAAAAATTCAAGAATCCAAAATCAGGAGATATCTGTCTGAAAAAGCTATCAGACAACTAAGAGCTTGGAAAAGTTATATATCTCATCTTTTGAGTAATTATGATCTAGTGGTCTGTCAAGATAGTTGTGAGTACTAGCAAATCAAAAAAAGCATTACCCAAAATCTAAAATTACAAAAATATATTCATCATTTCAAATTTGTGCAGATCACTATAGTAAATTAATTTGTGTAATGAATGATTCTTGGTTTTTGACAGTTAACAGACAAGGTAAAAATAAAATCCAAATTAATAGTACAGAGATTTATCAAAGTTTGTATTTAGAAATTAAACAAAGACTATAACTAGATATTTCAGTAGTTCAAGTATTAGAGTGGATGGTGAATACGGTAGTAGTTGCTTATGAAAATTATCAAAGACAACATAATACTAAAATAGCCCAATTAACTACTGGAGCGCTGAATAATTCAAAACGCAGATGGCATGAGTTTATAGTTACTGGATTTTTCGCTAAAGTAGCCATAAATTTTGATTTAGAGTACAAAATACCTCTGATAACTTTCAGACTTTCTAGTTCAAGAGATGAAACTCAACCTGAATTTTTCAGGATTTTTCAAACCAAAGAATTTCAAACAAGTTATCCTCTGGAAAATATTGAAACAATTAAAAAGAATTTTTTTCTCAAGTACTGATTATATTATTTCTGTAATTGAAGATGAGCAGCTTTTCCCGTCAATCCAGCCATACATAGAGCTACAAGCACAGCAACCATAATATTTAGGAGTAGAAATTTATGATTTATTAAAAGGTAGACTTAAGGCTAGAGAAGTAAAAGCTTTTATCTCTGTTAAAGTTAGGAATTATTCAGTTTCATCAATCATCTAGGTTTTAGCTTTGAGAAAATCAGAAATAGGAAACTGAGATGGGAATAATTATATTTTGGATAGAGCAAATTTTGATACTATTTGTGGCGTTTTGTCAATGTCTATAATTACTTAGGTACTTTTACTTATGCAAAATTTGTTTTTTTGAGCTTATTTTAGCTTGCTGCAAATCGCAATATCTAGGATATTTTTAACGTAAATACTGGGTTGTAGCTTTGTTGAAAGGAGGTTATTTTTGTTTTAGATATAAAATTAGCATCATACCTTAATGTTCAGAGTATGATACAAATCCCTGAAACAACGCAAGCTCGTGAAATATTTTGTAATAATTGAGAAAAAAAGGGATTTTTTTGATTTGCACAAACAATCTTAAAGCTTATTTAGATTAGTAAAAGTTATCTATATTCTCTTGGCCTCAAGTTTTGATTTAAAGGTAGTTTGCGATCGCTTAAAGTAAGAAAAAATTGATAGATTGTCAGGACTTACGCAAATACACTATATGTAGCATATGCTAATCTATGCGATTGCTGACGCAAAGCTCCGCTAACGCTACAATATCTAGCATGGAAATGTTTTTTATTCATTACTGTATCGTCAAAAATCAAATATCCATCCCTAGTAGTTTCAATTTCTTCTTTGACATTTTTCCATATTTTTTCTAGTTTAAAATCTGTGAATGAGATGAAAATTGTCTCTGACTTAAGTCATCAGCAAGAATTAGTGACTATAGAAAATTATTACCTCATATCTAAGTCAAATAAAATCGGTAAATTCAGAAAACCTCCACAGAGGATTTTTGTCAGTCAGTGGTAAATTTTGACAAGAGAAAAAGACTATTAAATAAGTTAATCTTTTAAATCACTATCAATGAGAACTGCAATAAAGAGTGCAGGTTCTTTACCATTATTTATCCATGCGTGATTAGTGCCTCGTTGAACAACAACATCAAATGGTTTTAACCGAACTTCATCATCATCTAGTAATAGAGTCACATCTCCTTTTAGTAAAATAATATAATCTATTGTTTTTGTTTTATGCATTGTAGGATGTCGAGTTGTATCAACTCTGTCTTGAGATGCACCTATTTTGGCAAAACCTTCAGCTACTAACTCCTCAAGCTTTTCCTTTGGCACTCCTTCTGGAATAGGATTTATCGCAAAATACCTAAATTTGCTTCCTCCTTTTGAAGGAGACAAAAGTATATCAGTATCAGCTCTATCAATTTCATCAAAAGTATCTATTTGATTTCCATCAGTGTTCCATATTTCAAATAGTCCTCCAACTTCCTCGCCTATCGATTTTGCTGGGGGTCCGTCAATCATTATGATTGATTTACCATCAGCATTATGTCCTGTAACAATTCTTCTCAATCCTTCCATAACTTTTCCTTTTAATAATTAATAACTCAAAGATTTACCGAGATATATTATACCCAAGGAAGTAATCAATTTTGTCAAAATTATCGGCATTTTTTTCTGGCAAAATTTCTCGATAAAATGAGAATTACTTCCTATTTCTTCCCTCAACCAAAATTACTGGAGTTGCCAAATTATCTCCTTAGCTGCCAGTCTCAGAAAATTAGTAAATTCACTAAACTATCAGCAATTATTTTTATGATGTAGTAAATTTTGCCCAAATTATCTGTGACAAAATTTGTGGATGAAATGAGAATTATCTTCTATTTCTCCCCTCAATCAAAATTACTGGAGTTGCCAAATT
>NZ_RCBY01000210.1 GCF_003838195.1 Okeania hirsuta | reverse complement strand
TATTGATGGATTAAAAGATCGTCGCCATCAACATCAGGGGCCGGAGACCTTACTCTTACTATTCATCCCTTAATTTATCAGGTTTAATTTTTTTATACCGATGCTACCGGATTTGATATGATATAGAATCCGGTTATATAATATATGCTTATAATTCTATAATTAGTTCAATCTCCCCTACTCCCCTACTCCCCACCCCCAAATATATGATAAGTATTCAACCGGATTTGATATAACAGGACTTGGGCAAAAAAAATGGCCTGTATCATTGCCAAGCCAATATTGAGTAATCATCATCTTGTAGGAAAATTGATCGAGTGGCGATCGCTAAAAAGGCGTTGGTAAATTCAAAGATAAATCAGGCAGGAACAGTTACATCTCCAAACTTGAGATAATGAATTAAAAGTCTTATGGAATGCTTCAGCATCTCTACAGAGAAAGGAGTAGCACAATGTTTTCTGGTGCAGTCGAGCGGGGGTAGTGTCGTAAACGAGTATTTTCTCCTTCCACCCTCCTCATTTAGGTCTTAGTGATAATTTGGTCTTGCTCAGGAATAAAGACTTTATAAACAGGATTCCCATCACTGACCCAGAAATCGCATTTCCAACAAGCGTTAGCAATCGCTTGCCAGAGCCAAATAAAAGTTTCAGAACTACGGTTTCCGATGACCCAACCGACAATCCCTGGCCGAAAGTGGTCTACCACTGTCCAAATCCAAACTTGATTTTTTTTTTGAGACAAAAGTTTGTAACTCATCCAATTCTCCAACTTCTGGGATTACTTCTGAGTCATAAATATCAGGTAAAAGTTTTCCTACCTGTCTGACCCAATTAATAATTGTGCCATGGGCAACCCCAGTAACTCAGCTAATCCCCTGGAACCCCATACCATTGACATAAATTTCTCTTCATAAAGCTTTGGTATCCAGGCTATATCCAGGTTTGTTATAGACTTCTATAAACTGGCGACCACATCTAACAATAGATAATTTTGCTTGTCTCCTCGATGACCATTTTTGCGGATATGTTTACTAGCACACTCTGGGCATTGCATAGGCTAACTTTAGCTCCAGCACTATCTACATATTCCATTTTGCCCTACCCATCCTATGAGTAGATTACTCAGTTCATCTTTCCATTTACCAACGCCACTAAAAAATTCTACCAGTTATTTCCAACTTAAGTAGTTGCTTTTCTAACTCGGTCTGCATAGTCTTGAGGACGAAATTTCCTAAAACTTTGCAAAGCAAATTGTCGTAAATTTAGGGGTAGGTAAGATAATACTAAAGCAAATCTAGTCTTGAATGAAGTTCCTAGCATTTGGCTTGATTCTTGTAATAACTCTCTCCCTTTAACACTTTCACCCTTTTCAATTAATCTAATTCCTAGATTCTGTTTCGTATCTGCTAACTTAAATAAACGTGATTTTTCCAATTTCTGATCGTCAAATTTATAACTATTAATACAGAAAGTTTTAGCAGATAAAAAGTGAATATCTTGTTTTAAACTGGTTTGACGATTATGAAAACGATATTCCATGAGATATTCTGGAATAAAATATCCAACTTTTCCGATTACTGCTAATCTGACTAGCAAATCAAAGTCTTCACATCCATCTGCTTCAGGCCGCATATAATCAACTTCTTGTAGGCAAGAACGACGAAACAAAGTTGAACCCACCTGCAAACTTTGGTATTGAAATGTTTCTTTAAGCAAGTTAGGGATAATTCCTTGCTCCAACTTATCCTTTCCCCACTTAGCCGCATTCTCTCTCGTGGCTACTTCCTCCCGTTCACTTTTTTCATTAATAACCCAATGACTTGTACAGACAAAATCTACATTTTGCATCTCATCTAATACTGCCACAGTTTTCTCTAAAAATTCTGGAGTCAAGGCATCATCATCATCAAATTTGATAAAATAATCCCCTGTAGCAGCATCAAAACCAGAACGCATATTTTTACTACGTCCAATATTTTGAGGATGCTGAATATAGTGAATTCTAGAGTCATTCCACTGACTAACTACTTCAGCAGTATTATCTTTTGAGCCATCATCAGTTATGATTAATTCAAAATCATCATAAGTTTGATTCAAAACACTATTTACTGCATAAGGCAGCAAATTTGCTCGGTTATAAGTGGGAATGCAAACGCTAACTTTTGTCATAATAAATTACATAATTTATGAAATAATTTTAATAGATAATTAACCCAATATTGAATGATAACTAATGGTGAAATTTTTGCTAATTTTTACTTAATTAATTAAAGATTCTGTGCCGGGAATATGACCAAATATTCGCTCTGAATACTCCAATACTTCCCGATTGAAAAACTGCTTGTATTGAGGATCATCAGATACTTTTTGCCATCGGTTTAAGACATCCATTGATGTTGCTTTGCCATTAAATTCTTTTCCTTCAAACGAACTACCGCCACCAAAACTTGTTACCTTATCAATGCCTGCATCAGAAAATTCCATTTGCAGTTTCTCAGCAATGTTTCGCCGATATTCAACATCAGCAAACCATTGATTATAATTTATACAAATTTTGTTGTGCTTGAGATAATTTGTTTCTCCTAAATATTCTTTTGCATAATCTAGCCACAAATCAATCATGGTTTTATTCGGAGAATTTACTGATAAAAAATATGCCACCTTAGAAGATATCTTTAGTCTACTTGCAAGCAGATTAAAAGGGTCTCTAATAATAAGTATATCGTACCTAGTAGCACTTTTTCCTAAGTATATATCGTGGTTACGTTCAAATTTATCATTTGCTATCTGCTCCAGGGGAAAATCTTCATAGCTGTAAATCAAACAATCTCTTTTAATAAAATTTCCTTTAGCTTGTTGGCGGTTATGTTCTATTGCCCATTTATGTTCTGGAAATTTATCTCGTAGATTTTCATACTTGTACCGATAGGGGTTTTGATTAGCTAATACATTATTAATAAATCCTACATCACTATTCTGTTGACTTTTAACCCAGTTAATAATGGCATGATTCCCACTGCGTTTCATACCTGCCACTCGAATTTCCTTTTGATTAACTATTTCTGAAAGTTTGTGTTGCTGGGTAATAATTCTGATCACATCTTCCAGATTATGTGCTACAAAACGCTTACCTTTCTTCAAGGCTAGATTTGGTTTTTTTAATGCCTTAACTATATTTGACTTTTCCACCATAAAATCTATTTGTAAAATTAAAATATTTAAAATCTAACTAAAATTAATAATATAGTAATTCCCAAAAAGTGGCAGGTACAAAATTCCTTGGTTTTAGGGAGTAGGGAGTAGGGAGTCGTAATTCTCGTTCCGTAGGAATCGATAAAGAAGAAAAACAACTGTACCTCATTAGCTTGGGAAACGCTATATAATATTGCCATTAAATATAATAAATTACCTGTATATAAAGAAAAATCTAGGGGAACTTACAAACTTTATGCAAATCTTAATGCTTTCCTCCACCTTTCCTTATCCTCCCAGTCGAGGTGGTACGCAAGTTAGAACTTTTAATCTACTCAAATATTTGAGTCAAAAACATTCTGTTACTTTATTAACACAACTGTCTCCAGATGTCAATGATTCAGAAATAGATTCATTGCGATCTTATGTAGAAGAGTTGGCTGTATTTCCGCGCCCCCAAGAACCAACAAAAGGAACATTAGTAAAACTAAGACGTTTTAGTAATTTTCTGATTGAAGGTACTCCACCAAGTGTTCTTTCGATATATTCGCCAGCAATGCAAAATTGGGTGGATGAGTTTGTGGCAGCAGGTAAATGTGAGGCCATTACTTGTGAACATTGTGTGAATGAAATTTATATTCGCCCTCAATGGCAACAACAACTAAAAACTCTAGTTAATGTCCATAGTTCGGTTTATGGTACTTGTAAGCAACAGTTAGAAACTGGTACAGCAGAAAAACCATTGCGAGATAGACTGAATCTTCCCTTACTGCTTCGTTATGAAAAACGCTACTGCTCAAAATTTTCCTGTATAGTCGCAACAACTGAGGAAGACGGGAAACAACTGCAAGAGTTTAACCCCAATAGTCAAATATCAGTTATTCCGAATGGAGTAGATTTTACTCAGTTTCCCTATCGAAGTAACGACCCAGAGGGACATCAATTAATTTTTGTGGGAGCTATGGATAATTTTCCTAATATTGATGCGGTTAGGTTTTTGACTTTGGAAATATTACCTAAGGTACAAGAGCGTTATCCTGATACAACTTTAGCTCTGGTAGGGGCGAGACCAGTACCAGAAGTGCAGGAACTTTCAACTCGCCCAGGAGTAAAAGTTACAGGTCGCGTACCTTCAATGGCAGAATATTTACATCAAGCAACTGTTTGTGTGATTCCGATGCGTACTGGTTTTGGAATTAAAAATAAAACTTTAGAAGCAATGGCAGCAGGTACGCCTGTTGTGGCCAGTGACCGTGGTTTAGAAGGTCTAGCAGTTGATGGTGCAAATACACCACTAAAAGCATTAAGAGCAAATCAAGTAGCAGAGTATGTAGAGGCCATTAGTCACTTATTTGAGGATGGGCAGTTGAGACAAACGTTGTCAGAAAATGGGCGATCGCTGATAGAAACGGAGTATACTTGGGAAGTTCAAGGTCAGCGCTATGAGCAGGTATTGCTAGGATGATGAAAAGGAAGATTCAAGGTTCCAAAGTCAGTTACAATCAAGCTAAGTTTCCCAAAGTTGCTAAAACAGCTCAGAAATCTTATTATCCTAGAAGTAAGAAAACTCTACAAATTAGCCGGATAACTTCTGTCCCTAAATCTAGGCATCAGAGGAAATTATCTAAATCTCAAAAGTTTTCTTTAAAATCCTTACCTTGGAAAAAATGGATTGTTGAATGGGCAGGGGTAAGTTTATTATTTGGTGGCTCTGGTTTCATGGCAATGGGGGCATGGATTAGTGTAAAGTTAATTTCCGATCCGAATGCTATAGTCTGGTTTAATCAATCATTACCACAGTGGACTCAATTTTATATATCCGGGAATAAATCTTTGCAAACTCTTGAACAAATTAAAGGTAGTATCAAAGAGGGAGGATTTAGTACCGGAGAAACTTTTTCTCTTCCTAGTACAACAGCAGATTCTGGTTTAGATGTATTAGTGCCAGTAATGAAGCAAATTGATTCAAGAGCTTCTTTGCCCTGTGAAACTCCTTGTCGGGAATTAGTAGAGTTGCGAGTCTATCAGTCAGTTTTATCTGTTAACCAAAGAGAAGGCAGTAAACCATATTTTCGATTAGTTAATACTTTACCACTCCAAGGTCCTGCTGAATCTTTTGTAATTTCATCTACTATTGAGTCTACCTCTGCTCCTCAAGGCTCAAATCAACCTTTACCTGTAACAACAGTACGTCGTTTTCAAGGCAAAGTTCCCACTGCTGGAGTTTGGTTTACTGTCAGTGGTCAAAGATTACAAAATAATAAGACTATTCCTTATGGACAAATTGTCAATTACAACCCCAAAAAAAATTACTTGAGTTCGATGTTGGAATGGAAAAGTGCTGCTGGTCAAGCTCCCATCTGGCAGGAAATGACGGGAGGAGGAGATCCAGAGTTGGTGGTTGAGCAAACTGTGGGATTAGATCCTGATTTTGATATTTATTGGATTCAGCCACGAAAGTTTATACTTAATCCGATTGAGTTAGAGAAAATTTCTCTTGACGAAATTCCTATTGCAGATAGCTATTATAAAGATACCTTGAGATTAGCTCGTAATGGTTTATGGTCTGGTGCTTTTGCTTTAATTCAACCTTTGCGAAAGAATTTAATGGATGAATCTCAATGGCCTGAAAAAGCACAAGCTCAATTTGATTTAATTAAATTTCATGCCAAGATTACAGAAGCTCAGGCGATCGCTTCTTGGGCAAGTCCAAGTCAAAAAGTTTTGGCTGGTTTAATTGATGGTCGTTGGCAAGAAAGTCTAAATGTGTTTGAAAATAATTTGAGCAGCACTTATGAGATTGGTAAATTACTGCAAAATGATACTGGTCGTCTGCGCAACCGAGTTGATGCTGCTTTAAGGGTAAATCAAGCTGAAACTAATGCTATTGCTTGGGGTGCTTTAATTGTGGCAAGTCAAAAGGGGCGAAGAAGGGCAACGTCGTGGTTAAACAGGCAACCTCAGACTAGCAAGGAGGCAAAGGAAAAGATTGGGAAGTTATTGGATCAACTAGATGCTGCTTTTGCTAAGAAGGAGACTATACAACAGCAGAGAATTCAGCGAGGAGGGTTGTTATGAAGTCAGAAGTCATTTCAGTTATCAGTTATCAGTACCTCATGGAATAGGGAGGCTACGAAAATACTGAAGTTGATTTTCTCTTGGTCGATTGGATATGGCGCAGGTTTCTGAGCCATCCCACCCTACGGGAAGCTGCGCTAACGACCGCTTTTTCATCCCCTTAAAAGGGGAAGCTATTTACCTTACTTTTTGGTCAGGAGTCAGGAGAAGAGAAAAAAGTATATAGATACATTTTTGGTAGTAGTGGATTGTAATTATTTTGGTTATGGAGCATGAGAGTGGGAGTATCTTGCTCCCTTAAAGGTGTTGAGCATTTCCATCGATCTGAAGTCTAAAGTTAAACTTGCAGTACGGAATAAATTTGTCAATTTGAGAGGAGCGAGAATGTCCTAATAATAATGGCGACTGCTGTAATATTTCTATCAGGACTTAAGCAAAAGCACTACATATAGTAGATAAAAACTATAGCACTATGGTATATCTAGTGTTTTTGTTGGAAAAATGCGTAAGTTCTGTCTATAATATTTCTAATATCAAGTCCGCTCGGGTTCGGTATAAAAAAATTTTCCAACTGATGCGCCATTGCCACATCTTTCTTTATCTACCCATCTCTTCAAACTTCCCACCCTCTTTATCTAATTACACGGGGTTGCACATTATGGAATGATGCTGCCAAAAATGGGCTCGGACTTTGACTAAAAAAACCATTAACTAATCATTTTAGTAATTCCCCAATTCCAAATTCAGGCATCCAAAATCTAGAATCATTCGTCACTGTGCAACGCCAATTACACTGATGTACCGGATTTGATACATTACTATGAAGGGCGACCAAACTTTTTAGTTGGGTTTCCTTTGTCAACCCAACCTACTATTTATATTATTCGTGGGTTGAACCGTCTGGCATTATTGCGCCTTTTAGGTTAGCTTTTTCCAATAATTCTCCACCTAGTTTAGCATCAGTTAAATTTGCACCAGATAAATCAGTAGAATATGTTATAACTGCTCGTAAGTCTGCTGAAATTAAGTTAGCTCCTCTGAGTTTTGCACTATTAAGATTTGCATTACGAAGGTCAGCTTTTGTTAACTCTGTTGCATTTAGTTTAGCTTCTCGCAAATTTGCATCTCTTAAACTTGCTCCACTCAAATTTGCATATCTTAAATCAGTTTTATCTAATATTGCTCCGTCTAGATTTGCATCTCTTAAATCTGCTCCACTCAAATTGACTCCCCTTAAATCAGTGCCTGATAAATTTACTCCTCTTAATGAAACATTAGGAGCAAGAAAATAAACACCCAATTTAGTATAATTAAACCCTTCAGGAAAAACAGTTGCTTCACTACAAAGTGCTTGGTTAATTTTTACCATTTGTACGTTTGCTCCTTTAAGGTTTGCGTTTAACAAATTAGCTTTACTTAAATCAGCTTGACTCAAATTTACATTCGTAAAATCTGTATTCCTTAAAAATAAGCCACTAAAATTTGCTTTTGTGAGATTTGCACCACTGAAGTTGCTTTTGTTTGGTGTTTTAGCTTGGCTAAAATTAATTCCACTCAAGTTAGATTTAGTAAAATTTACCAAACATAAATAAGTTTGACTAAGATTCACATTTCTAAACTTTACCTGTTCTAGATTTGTAGAAACCATTCTTGCTTTACTTAAATCAGTATTAATCAACTTAGCTTGACTGAGATTCGCTGAACTTAAATCAGCTTCACAGAGGTTAGTATTAATCAACTTAGCTTCACTTAGGTTTGCCGAATTTAACTTACTTTTAGATAAGTCAGTACCTCAAAATTTTGCACCTGTTAAATTCGGCAAACCTAAGTCAAGCTAAGTTGATTAATACTTAAATCAGCTTCACAGAGGTTAGTATTAATCAACTTAGCTTCACTTAGGTTTGCCGAATTTAACTTACTTTTAGATAAGTCAGTACCTCAAAATTTTGCACCTGTTAAATTAACTGATTGAAAACTTGCTCCACTCAAATTTGCACCATTAAAATTAGCATTACTCAAATTTAATTTTGAATCATCAAAAGACTTCCCACTCAAATCAACACCAGACAAATTAATCCCAGTAAAATCTCGTTCTCCCTCACTATATCTACGCAAAAATTCCTCAGCACTAACCACAGGTTCTTGACTTTCTTCTTCCTCCTCATCTTCATCTACCATCATCGAAATATCCTGAAATTCCATTTCATTCTCATCAATAACTCCAGGCAAATATCCCTCTTCTTCTTCCTCCTCATCTTTATTTACCACCATCGAAATCTTCTGAAATTCCATTTCACTTTCATCAATAACTCCAGGCAAATATTCCACCTCATCCAAACTTTTCACACTTGCTGCAAATCTGCGATTAATTTCTGCTTCCTCCAAAACTTCAGCATTATCAAAACGGTTAATTAATCCTTGAATAATTTTTATATCCGTCGTCCGAATACCCACTTCTCGTTCCAGACTTTCCTCGCCCGAAGCTAAAAAATTATGACTCCCCACAAAAGCAAACTTCTCATCACACACCAGAAAATTTTCGTGAGTTCCTAACAACTTCAACCGAAATAGACCAGGATAACTTTCTTCTAATTCTTGTAAATCTACCAAAGCATTATATTTCCAACCTTTGCCAATATTCGAGCGATCGCCTAAATATCCCCAACCAATATCTATCTGAAAATTGTGGTTTAAACAATCCTTGAATTTCTTCAGTAAATGTCGATCGATACTATTACAGTTTAACCAAGGACAAATAATAATTAATCGTGCTTGAACTGTTTCTAATGCTTCGATTAATACACCACGACTATCAGTACAGTCAAATACTAATTTATTTTGATATTATTCAGTTTTTTGCCAACTATCCGGAGATTTATCTTGAGTTTCCGTAGTCGATTTTATGGGATTATTTAAAGCTAATAATTCATCTAAACGTAGAGTTAAAGCAAAAAAATTTTCCTGTAAATTTTCGATATCTTGTGCTTCCGGTAGATGATGAAAATTTTCTATCTGCTCGTCTAAAGTCTGTTTCAACTTAACAACATATTTTTTGAGAGTAACTTGTTGTTTTTCCAGTTGTGAAACCTTGGCAACTAGAGCAGATAAATTTGATTCTAGGTCAGACATAATTAACTTGTAGAGACATTGGCAGATTCATTGTAAAACATTATAATGACAATTTAGTTTGATAGTTACTGCTCTCAAGCAGAAGATGAGAAATTATGTTACTTGAACTCACAAAAAAAACTCTAGCATTTTATTTGGAAGATATTGAAACTCCTATCGGTAAAGCTATTAACTTTATTCTGCTATTTTTGATTTTATTTTCTTCAGCTATTTTTGTTGCTGAGACTTATCCAATTCCAGAGAATATTTTTATTATACTAGAACTAATCAATGATGCTATTTTAGTGTTTTTTGCCGTTGAATATTTACTGAGATTTTGGTGTGCAGATCAAAAAATAAAGTTTGTTTTTAGTTTTTTTTCTATTATTGATTTACTGGCAATTTTACCTATTTTTCCAGGTTTTTTAGAACTGAGTTTTATTAGAATTATCAGATGGTTCCGAATTCTAAAATTAATTCGATTTCTCAAATTCAAAATTTATATTTTTCGGATTAGTACAGAAGATGGAGTGATTTTTGCCAGAATATTATTTACTTTATTTACAATTATTTTTATCTTTTCTGGCTTGATTTATCAAGTAGAGCACCGCGTAAATCCTGAATCATTTAAGAATTTTTTAGATGCTGTATATTTTTCAGTTGTTACAATGACAACTGTTGGATTTGGCGATATAATTCCTACTTCAGAAAGTGGTCGTTTATTAACCGTTTTAATGATATTAACAGGTATTAGTTTAATTCCTTCTCAACTGGGGGATTTAATTAAACAACTGATAAAAACAACTAAAAATATAGAAAAATCATGCAGTGGTTGTGGTTTTTCTATCCACGATATAGATGCCAAATTCTGTAAAATATGTGGTACAGAGTTAGGCATTTATCAAATAAATAATGTCAATGAAAAAAAATAATAGGGTCGATACATTGAAGAAGACAGAAGGCATTCACCCTATTCCCCAGGGTCAATTTATGATCACTAGAGAAAAATTGATAGGGAGATGAGGAGATTCTTATTCACAAGCAAAACCTTGTAGAGACCTTCCATGGAAAGTCCCTACTGTGGTCTACCCAAATAAAAACTGCTGTAAGTCTTAACCTGCTCATTCCTTCCTATATACATGAGCGAGCGTAGTTTTTTAGTAATCACCCTCTTCTTATTCCTTTAATTTAACCTACGCCTAATACTTCGCTTTAAACTTCGGAGTAAATTTTTTAATCTAGTTAAATTAACTTCTTTACTACCATAACGCCATCCCACATAAGCTTGAGAAATTTCTTCAATTATTTCTACTTCATTTATAGAATGATATTCCTTAATAGCTTGAGTATATTCAAAAGGTGTCTGAAAATGATGTTTAACTAATCCCTTACTCGCCATCAAACTCAACATTTGTTGATATATACTCTCCACTGGAGATAACTTAGCTAACCACCGACCATAACGCCATCCTCGCCAAAATATATACAATAACCAACCCAAGAAAGCTAAAGCAGTAACGAAAATTAAACCAGTAAATATGCCTTGCCAACCTTGAGAAAAGAGAGCAAAAAACCAACTAATAATTCCCAATACCCAACGGAATATTCCACCAATAAATCTCTCTAAAAAACCAGTTACAGGAGAAGGTAACCAACCAGCTACCCACTGCCAAAAAGTCATTAATGCACTAAAAGTTTGATTCTTTTCAATAGAAGGAGGAGTTAAAGGCATTCCCGGAATAGGGTTAAAAGCAAACCATCCATACCCAGGAAAATATACCTCCGTCATCATATAGGCATCTGTATTTTTAACCACATATAAACCAGTAAAAGGATTAAATTCCCCAGCAGAATAACCCGCTACTAATCTTGCCGGAATTCCAATAGAACGTAACATCATTGTCAAGACAGTAGAAAAGTGGTCGCCATAACCACCGATAATTTTCTCCCCTTCCGGGCTATTTTGATAACCAAATAAAAAAGCCGATACTAAATCTTCACCTTCAACAAAAAATGGAGGTTCTTTTTGTAGTTTATAATTAGGATTTTGTTTCAGATATTGGGCTAAAAAAAGTGCTTTTTGGTAAGGGGAAGTAATAGGTTTGCTTTCTTTAGCAACTTTATTTTTACTAGCTAAAATTTCTGCTGTTTTTTGTCTTACTTTTTCCGCAATTTCTGGAGGAATTTGTAAATAATATTTACTAATACTTTCTGGGTAATTTTCACCTGCCTTACTCAAAATATCTTGGTTTCGATAAGGAACATCAGAAATGACTGTATACGTTAAACCTTCCCTAAGTTCGAGAGGAGAACGCAAATTACCATCAGGGTCAATCGCTATTTTTTCAGTAGGAAAATATACTTCTTTTGCTTGATATAAAGCGGGAATTAAATTCGGCAACTGAGAAACAATTGTGTAGCTTTGAATTACTTCTCTAGTTTCATTGTCATATCTATTTCTCGGCCAATTAACATAAAATTGATAAGACCAACGAGGGCGATTTAAAGTAAAAGAATTATCATTCCGAGAAATTTCCCAACCTTCACCCGTATATTTATCGAAAGCCAAAACTCGCCAAAAACCTTCAGCTTGCGACCTCACCCGCATCACAACTTGAGGCTCTAATTGCCCACGCAAATT
>NZ_RCBY01000021.1 GCF_003838195.1 Okeania hirsuta | reverse complement strand
CACAACTTTTCATTTTGGTAAGCACCTAAAAAAATTGCCAAGGTTTTTTGCCTTGGCAATTTTTTTAGGTGCTTACCAAAATGAAAAGTTGTGGGGTTTCTCGCTAGATTTTTTTTAACTTTAAGCTGTAGGGTTGCTGTTTTTTCTCTTAGTCCTAAAGATATCAGGATATTAGTTAGTATATTCCTTTAATTGTTGGGAGTTAAACTTCAAAAATCATTATTTGTTTACCACTACCTTTTTTCTTAATCAGACCAATCTATAGACCATTTTTTTAATGGTAATTTAGTAGTTGGCACATTGTTATGGGCACTTTTTCTTTGAAGATTTGTTGCCTGAGCAACCCAACTTCTAACCATACTTAAACTAGGTAAGCGTTGCACGAGTTGTTTTTGATGGTTAAGCTTCATCATCTGATAGTGGAGTGTTTCAGGAAACCGATTTTTTAATTCAGAAATTGTATGTATTCCCAAAGCTGATAATAGGGAAAAATATTCCCGATCTACTCCTTTAATTTGTGATAAATCAGCAAAATTTACCCACTGAATAATCAGGTCTTTTTCAATAGAAGTAGCTTGCTCCAATTCTTCTATTCCTGCGAGAGAAGAACATTTTTCTAATAGTTCTGCAACATTAGTAATACCTACTTCTATTAATTTTTCAGCATATACAGAGTTCATGCCTTCAATATCTTGAATATTATGTATCATAATTTCTCTTTTGTGTAACATTTGACTATTTTACCTCTTTCCGAGGAGCTATATTCAAGAAGTCAAAAATCAGAAGTGTGTTTGCGGAGCATTCGGACTGAAAGTTAGAAGTTAAAATTAGTGGGAGATTGTTGCTCACCACTAATTTTTAACCGCTAAAATAAAATTTATAGCGGGGTCATGTCACTATATTTCTCAGTCTAAAAATAGAGATTTTATTACCGAAAATGATTGTGCGAAAAACTTCTGACTTGGTGAGTTCCTATTTCTGACTTTCTTAGGTCATGCTGCACAAACGAGCACAGCGATAACGGAATAATCTTATGTATAAATGCAAGATAAAAAGGGTGAGATTACTCTAAAATATCTCCACTTAACAACTTGAATTGATATTACTAATACTAATTCACATAAATAATGTAATTTCAGTTATCAGTTAGCCTCCTGCTGGAAGAACTGCGTTAAAAGTACCTCTAGCTGTTTGCGCAGCATTCCGTAGGAAAGCAAGAAGCTTTAAATATTGAATATTCTCTTTTTTATCTCCTTAAAAAGGGAACCTTGAGGCCAAAATTTTTCGGTCATATCTAATGAGGTGAAATAATCATCTGAAATTATTTTCAATCAAAGTTTAGGTGTTCATGGAATTTTAAAGGATGAATGTCTTGAGTATGTCTTACCTAGTTGTTTGCGTAGTATTTCCGGAGGAAAGTTTTTCTCATAATTAGACAATTGATGGATGACTTCTGTGAAACTGTATAGTTATAGCAGAAGGAAGAAGTAAGAAGGAAAAAGGAAAAATCTTGCGTTGTCTGAGTTTTAAACTTTTGATATGTTCTAACCTTTCCTTCGACTACTATATATTCTACTATTTAGAGTTTAATCATAATCTACCTCAAGCACTTCTGTATATTCAAACTCATTCGGACTACGTTTTACCAAAGGATAAGATTCTCCACTTAACTGAATAGCATCTTCTTCACAATCTAATTTTGGAGAATTATAAGAAAGCACATATTCTCTGCCAATATAATCAGCCATTTCTTCCGCTACTTCACCTCGCCATTGAGTTTTAGTTACCAATACAACTAATTGATTTGCTAATTGAGGAATAATATTAGCAATTTGTCTGCGATAAATTTCATCTAAACTGCCAAAAGGAGAATCCATTACTATGGGAAAAGTGCTACTATCGGGTCCCATTAAAGTATTTTTTTGACTCCAGATTCTTACTTCGTCAATAATACTACCAATAAATGCCAAACTGAGGATTTGATTTTCTCCTGTAGAAGCGGCAACTAAAGCATCTTCTCCACCAGTATTTTCTACTAAAGTTAATTCATAATTTTCATTCAATTTAGGAATATAGGGAGTAAAAGAAATTTCTGAAAATAACTCTTGTACTCGTTTTTCTAAAGAAACTCTAAACTGTTTTTCTAGACGCGCTCGGACTTCTATCAATCTATTGATAGCATCTTGAGTAGCTGCAATTCGCCTTTGGGCTAAAACTTGTTTTAATTCATTCATTTGTTGTTTATCAAGTTGTTTATCTAAGATTTTAATTTCTTTATTTAAAGTTTCTAGCTGTAGAGCATTTGACCCAGTTTCTCGGTTTAAGTTTCCTACCTTAATTTCTATTTCATCTAACCGTTTTTGTAACTGCTGAATATCTTCATCTGGATAACTTCGTAGTTTTTTTTGAACTGACTCTAACTCATTTTCAACCCGTGAAAGTTGATGACGCAATTTTTCGATATTAGCTTGTTGTCGATCGACTTCATCCCAAAACTCTAGTACTTGTTTATCAATTTCATCTATCTGTATACTCATTCTAATTGCGGTTTCTTCTACATCAGCAATTTCGGCTTTTTCCATCCATTTTTCTACTGATTTTCTCCCTAGAGAATCTATAGTTAATTCTGCTCCACAAATACAACGTTGTTTTTCTAATAACTGTTGTACAAACTGTCTTTTGATTCCTATGGGCAACTCACCTTTTTCTTTTAAATTACCAAAAAGTTCTCGGAATTTTTCTATGGCATCTGACAAAAAAACCATATAACCACGAGTTGATATGACTCTTTTTAATCCCTGATGAGCTTGTAATATTTGTTCTTTGATTGATACTATCTGGATGTTTAATTGGTCTTTTTGTTGGGGTAATCCTTCTGCACCTTTAAATTCCACTAAACGACTACTAATTTCTTTCTTAACTTCTCGATGATCTTGTAATTCTTTCTCTATCTCTGTTTGGCGTTTTGATAATTTGTTAATTTCTTGTTCAATTTGATTTTTTTCTTTCAGCAGTTTTTTAGTTTCAGGATTACCAATTAATCTCAAATCAGTTTCTAAGGATTTTTTTGCCTCCCCTAAATGTCTAACAGAACGATTTAATACTTCAATTCCTAATAATTCTTTCGTCGCTTCTGCTATTTCACTTTTCCGGTCGTCTCTAACAATATACTCAATTCTTTCTCCGTCAAAAAAGAAATATCTATGTAAACTTTCTGGCAAAATTCTACCAATAATATCATCAGGATGTTCTGGAGGTGGAGACCAACGTCCGTCATCTCCAGCTATCTGCATATATAATTCACTTTTACCATGTTCAATTTCATTTTTTTCATTGCGATAAGCTCGAGATAAACGTTTGGCTTGATACCATTTATTATCATGTTCAAATACAATTTCTACCCAACAAGCTATGGCTTTACCAAGTTTTGCTTCTGTAATTGCTCGTTTATTTACCAGTTGAGTTTCTATTATAAAAGCGGCGCTAAATTTTTCATAAAGTACCCAAGTAAAGGCGTTCATTATGGTTGTTTTACCTGCACCATTATTGCCATGAATAATTGTTGTATTTTTCTGGCCTGATGCCAGAATTATTTCTGGTGTTTTTCCGTAAAACTGACGAAAGTTACACAGGATAATGGAAATTAATTTCATTGCACCGCTTCTTTAATAATTTTGAGAATATCATCGTTTATCCGGGGTGTTTTTTTATAAAGTCGGTCTTTTTCTAGTTGTAATACTCGCCCAATAATTTGCTTTACTTCTGGGGGTGCGGTAGTAATTGGTTCTTGAATGTTATTCAGTTTTGCTTGAGTTTTAATGTCATACTTTGAATGTTTTTCTGAAAAAATTATTGATATTTTTGTGGTTAGTTTGTCTGAGTATTTTGAAGTCATTTGAATTTCAGGAGGGAGCAGGGAGTAGGGAGTAAAGAGTAGGGAGTAGGGAGTAGTGTTTTTAGGCATGAAAATATCTTTGCTCTTTTCCTATAATCGTTAAAAAACATTGCTGAATCTTATTTATTACTTGATAACTGAAATATTGAAGCAAGATAAAATTATTTCAATATATTAGTATGATATTAATTATATCTAATCTTTTCATATTGCCTATATCCTAAAGATTTTCACATTTTTATTTATAAACCAATCCGGTAATAATACAGTTCAACAAAATTATAGTAAACTATTTGTGAAAAAAACTGTACTACCCCTAAGTTTATGAAGTTGGTATTATTATATTGGGTTACTAGGTGTTAGGTGGTAGATATTATACTAAATCCGGTTTAGACACCAACAAATATTATCGAAAACACTTTTTATTTATATATTATAATTCTTGCATAAGTCAGGGAATAGGGAATAGGGAATAGGGAGATTAAATTGTTGATTTCATCTATTGAATTGATTTAATTAAAACTTTTGCAAGAGGTTTATTATTTGCCTATAATTATTAGATGGTATTATAAATAGAATTTTGATTATGAGCGAATTTATTGTAGGCATTCCATTATATTCTTGTGTAGATTTATAGATATCCGTCATTCAGCTTTTTCAGACTCAGCTTAAATCCCAAATATATGTTGTTAGTAAGGTGCATCCATGAACCATAAAAAATTTTACTTATTGGTAGATACGAATATTCTTTGCTCTTATTTGGTATCAAAATGGATTGAAGCGTTTGGAGATTTGCCAAACTTCCAGGGAGTGATCGTCAAGGAAAAAGTTCAACCCGAAAGTTTACTTAAAGCTAGAAATGCTTTCCACGCTCAGTATTCTGGTCAAAAACATTTGACAGATGAAATTTATCAAGCTTTGACAGATTTATATCCTAACATTGAGCCGACTGAGCAGGCGATGATCGAACGTGATGGTATAGCACCGTACTCGAGTACTGGATATTCTCAAACCATATTTCTTGGAGATAATTTGAATGGAGTCTATGCAAAAGAATGGCTCATAGAAGCATCAAAAGATTCTGCACCTTTAATTTTTGTTTGCGTAACTCAAATCCTCAAACCGTGGTGGATAGAAATGACACAATCCCAACTGTTCAATTGTCATTCTGCCATTTTACCCTATGGTCGTGGAATGTATTCAGTAGAGAATATTGCCATTCTCCAAGATGTCAATAAATTTAGGGAAGTTGTGGGAGTAACCATCCATTACATCGATCAAGGTGTTGACACAGGACTAATTATTAAGTCTCAAAGAATCATTGACCCGTTTCAATTTGACTCTATTTGGGCCTTGAAAGCCTACAGTTATTTATTCGAGTTCGATCTTTATTTGACTACTCCCCGGACTTAAGTCACGGGGATTCTAAGCAGATACTACGCAACAGGATAAATCCGTGTTGCTCCGTTTCTTCTTAGCTGACCAAAGATATACTCTTTGGGGACAAGTCAAAGTGCCCCTACACAGTTGGCTTAAGTTTAACCCTAGCTTTCTGCTTACTTTTGTGATTATATTTGCAGCTCCATTACAGTCTGCATTAATACACCAATTATTACCTGTTCTATACAAACCACGCTGTCTTGATGCAGTCGCTCATGGGGGAAACCCCCAAGACCGCGCTGCATCGCTTTATTCTCTTTCCTGACGGTTTCCAATTATTGGGTTTCTCACCATAATTAGGTAGATTGTCACCATCTAAAAATGAAGCAATACTTGTATAACTTTCCTCAGTTTCTATAAATCTAATCCCATACTCTTCACATAATTGAGCTATTCTTTCCTTGAGTCTAGCTGTCGGAATTGGTACAAATTCTGAATTACTTTTCTTTCCTAATTCTATTTGATTTTTCTGACCTTTATTCCAGCCAAATACAATTGTACCAATATGATTTTTTAAACAATGATTAATCACTATCCTGGCTGCTTTATTAATTCCATCACGGATTTGGCGGTTACGCTTTTCTGTAATGGCAGCTAGTTTATTTGACCAAAATCCAGTCGGTTGATTTTCTTTAATAGTTGATACTTGTTTGTTGTACCAACGATTCATTGATTTAATCTGTTTCCCATCTACAATTAAGCTAGTATTTACATTGGATACACAGGTCAACCAATTATTTAAACCATGGTCAATTCCTAATACATTTTCTTGATTTAATTGAGGTTTAACTATTACTTCTCTTTCATAAACAAATTCCCAATAAAAACATCTGTTTCTCGGTAATATTCTCAGTTCTTTGAGAGTAGAGAATGCTAGATTACTAGGCATTGGAATTAAAAAGCTATCTACTCCAAACCAGCGTTTACAGGTATTCTAAGCGTGGTATTCTAATTTGATTATCTTTAAGTTTTAATGCTTGCTTAGGGTAACTTACTGTAGCCATTCCCCCTTTTTTTCTATAGTTAGGAATCCTTGGTCTGTCTGAGATTTTACCTTCATTATAGGCAATAATAAGACCATAATAAGACCTAAATGATTCAGCTACAGTTCTCAATGTTTGTTGTGCTGCTTGAGAATATAAAACTTTGTAATGATAGTTCCTTTTATAGACCTTTTCCAAGTCAAACTTGCCAATACCAATCCTGGCTTTAAAATATAATTGCCGACCATAGTATATGCCCATGTTAGTTAGTTTGTGAGACTGTTCGCACAAGAATGTTAAAATGGGAATTAATTCAGGATTTTTACCTACTAAAACTTGCTGACAACAGTACATTTGAAACGGGCAGACCGAACAGTTATTGTAGGTAATAATAACACAGGACAACTAAAGTTGTCTAGTCTAAGCGACTCGCTTGTTTTCATCCCCCGGTTAAAACACGGGGGCCTTCAACGTCGCTTTTCGGTAAAAACTGCTCAAGAGATATTAGCTGATAGTCAAACAATTCCGGCTGGAATTTCCCCAAATCCTGAATTGCAAGGACTAAATTATAGGATCAAGGAATTGACACTGGAGAAACAAAGACAAGCAGAAAAAGCTTATTTAATGATGAAAAAGAAAGAGGAGAATAGATTTAGTTAATACTAGAACATTTTGGGTGCATTTCAATTTTGAATAAAGCCAAAAAGGGAACAGGAGTTAGGAGTTAGGAGGGAAGAAAGAAGCAAGAAGCAAGAATTCATTCATTGATAATGGATAATTGATAATTGATAATTACCTCTGGTTAAAACCGAGAGGATTGAATATAAAGAAATATTATTTATTTTTTCCCCTTAAAAGGGGAGGCTTTAAACCAGAATTATTTAATTATTAATAATTAATAATTAATAATTCGGTAAGAAAGAAGAGGAGGAAAAGGAGAAAGTTTTTGATCGCTAATTATCTGGACATGATATTAAATATCTAATAATCCATATCTTTTTTGAATGTTTAATAACTTTCTCCTAGCTTCCCCAGAATTATCTGCTAAATCGGCAAATTCTAAGAACCTTTTCAACTCCTTTCTCAGTAAATTTCTTTCTACTTCCAAGGTACTTCTACCCATATCTGGAGGTAAAACAATCATATCAAATAAAGTTGCCCTTTCCTTACTTGGATGAGGTCGTAAAATTCTGCCTCTTCTCTGAATAAACTGTCGAGGATTTTGACTACTTGCTAAAATAACTGCATTTTTAATTGCTGGTATATCTACCCCTTCATCTAAACATCTAATTGCTACTAAACCTTGCAATTCTCCATTTTCAAATTGTTGCCTTAATTTTTCTCTTTTTTTAATTGAAGTTTCAGTAGTATAAGTATTAACTCGATAACCTAATTCATAACCTAATATTCTTACCACTGCTTCCATTTGTCTTAAATTTGAAATATCTTCAGTTTCTACGGAACTATCCCCACAATAAAATAAAGTATGACTGGTTTGTAAACGATTAGCCATTAATGCTTTTAATGCTGTTAATTTATTTGTGGCTGAAGCAACTAAACGGGAACGCTGAATTAATAAAGCAGTTAAGTCTTCTTTTTCTATCTCTACATTTTCTTTTTCTGATAATAATAATACCCAACCAATCTTCGAGGTTAATTTTGCATAAGCGCGACTTTCTGCTTCAGTCAATTCTACTAAAATTGGATAATAAAGATAACGAGCTAAAGCACCTTGTCTAATCGCATCAGCCAAAGTTAATTCAGGCTGTAATACTTCACCAAAATAATCTAAAATCGCTGTAGTTCCTTGGTCATCAAAATATCTTTCTGGTGTAGCAGATAAAGCAAGTCTTAAACCAATATTTTTTGGTAAACTCTTCTCTAACTTGGGCGAACCTAAATGATGTGCTTCATCCCCAATAATCAGAGTTTTTTCAGGAAAATATTTAATTTGAGATTGGAGACTATCTGAAATAAAAGTAGAGTTTGTAGTAATAACAGTAATAAATTCTTCATAGCCAGAATGAATATTATAAAGTGTAGTAGAAAGTTGATTTTGCCAAGTATGTACATTCTCAAAAGCGAGAATTGGTTGGAGAGAAAATTTTTCACATTCTCTTCCCCATTGAGTTACTAAATGACGATAAGGACAAATAACAATTAATGCTTGTAAAGCAATTTTTTGATAAAGTTGAGTAGCGATCGCTAAGGCAGTTATTGTTTTTCCACTACCTGTTGCCATCTTCAAAATTCCCCTACCTCTATTTGTAAACCAATTATTAATAGCTTGTTCTTGATAGGGTCGTAATTTAAGATGAGATGGCATTATTGGGTAGCTAAAGTCTATTATTAATTTATTCACTTTTTTTGATTTTTTAGATACACCAATTTCTTACTAATAAATCTATTTTATAGCAATTCCCAAAAAGAGTGAGCTACAAAATTTGTTGGTTCTAGGGAATAGGGAACAGGGAATAGAAAACAAATAAAGATAAGTGTACCTAATTAGGTTGAGAAACCCTATATCAAAATTACCACTTAGCTATAGCTATCCTCAATAGAACATGAACACTTACAGCAGTTTTGTAGTTGATGAGGTACAAAATTTTAGGACTTTAGGGAGTAGGGAGTAGGGAGTAGGGAGTAGGGAGTAGGGAAAAAAAGATTAGCCTTAAAAGCGTACCTCACTATTCTAAAAAGTGCTGTAACCATACATAATTATTAGACATAAACGTGAAAAAGATATAGATTTTTGGCTGAAGTAGACAAGAGATACTCATGCAAGATATTTTGATTGAAGAAGGAGTCAGGAGGGAAAATTGCATCAGGATTATAACCCCAAACAATTTTGAACACTGTTTAGACGGTGGGGTATTAAACCGATAATTAAAATGAGAAAAATATATGAAAATAAAATTATTATTGATTTTATGAATATGTCTATATTATTATGCTAATGTCAGAATTCAGTTAGCTATTGATTTTGGATGGGGTAATTTCAGTTATCAGTTATCAGTTATCAGGTAAAAGCAATTTAAAAATTCAGATAGAATAAAAAGTCACTACTAGATTACATTCCCTTAACAGTGAGAAGTAATCATAACTATGTTGCCAAAAAACTTAGTAAAAACTATCTTTAACTATGATGAATCAGAAAAATTTTTCTCTGCCTCAATACCTCCAACTTGCTCAATATTATCCAGAAGCATTTGCTGCGGGAACCTGTGCTGTACTGATTTTTTTGAGTTGGTTTTGTTTACAAATTAATTGGGTTGCTTTAGCACTATTAATTCTAGCAACAGCTTATGTAATTGGTGGTTATGAAAGTGCTAAAGAAGGTATAACAACTCTCTGGTCAGAAAAAGAATTAGATGTTGATTTATTGATGATTGTTGCTGCTTTGGGAGCTGCTTTTTTAGGTTTATGGCAACAAGAGTATCACTTAATAATTGATGGAGCAGTGCTAATTTTAATTTTTGCTATTAGTGGCGCTCTGGAAACTTTTGCTATGGAGCGAACTGAACGTAACATTCATAAATTAATGGCTATTACTCCTGATACTGCCAGATTAATAGTCGATAATCAAGAAACAGAAATTCCGGTTAATCAATTAAAAATGGGAGATGTTGTCTTAGTTAAACCTGGAGAACTTATCCCGACTGATAGTATTATTATTGAAGGCATTAGTACCATTAATCAAGCTCCAATTACAGGAGAATCTATACCAGTTGATAAGACTGTAGGAGATGAAGTTTTTGCAGGTACATTAAATGGTAATGGCGTTTTAAGACTACAAGTAAATAAATCTCCAGAAAGTAGTTTAATTCAGCGTGTAATTCGTTTAGTTGAACAAGCAAAAACTGAAACTCCACCCTCTCAGAGATTTGTGGAAAAATTTGAGAAAATTTACGCCAAAGTTATAGTTATTTCAGGTATATTACTCGGAATTTTACCGCCATTTTTATTAAACTGGAGTTGGGAAACGACAATTTATCGAGCTTTAATATTTTTAGTTGTTGCTTCTCCTTGTGCTTTAATGGCATCAATTATGCCAACTTTATTATCTGGCATTGCTAATGGAGCTAGACAGGGAATTTTATTTAAAAATGGTGCTCAACTAGAAATGATGGGAGAAGTTCAAGGAATTGCCTTCGACAAAACAGGAACTCTGACTACTGGTAAACTACAAGTTGTTGATATTATCCCTAGAAAAGGTAAGTCAGAAAATGAAGTTTTACAGTTAGCTGCTGCCCTAGAATCTTGTTCTGAACATCCTATTGGAAAAGCTATTACTCAAACAGCAATTACAAAAAATATTCAGTGGCAAGTAGCAACTAATGTCAAAGCAAAAACTGGGGAAGGAATTACTGGTATTGTTGATAGTCAAATTATTATGGTTGGCAAAGAAAATTTAATTAAGTCAGAAGTAAATAATTTTAGTTCCTACTTTTTAGAGGAAAGTAACCGCCTCCAAAAACAGGGAAAAACAGTTATTTTTGTTGCACAATCACAAGAAATTATTGGCTTAATATCTGTTGCTGATACCGTCCGTTTAGAAGCTAGTAAAATGATAAATCAACTCAAGTCTATGAATATCAAATCTATAGCTATGCTGACAGGAGATAATCAACAAACTGCTGATAGTGTTGCTCAAAATCTTGGTATAAATCAAGTCTATTATGAATTATTACCAGAAGAGAAATTAACAGTAATTAAGCGCTTGCAACAACAAAATAGAAATGTAGCAATGGTAGGAGATGGTATTAATGATGCTCCCGCTTTATCCCTAGCTACAGTTGGTATTGCTATGGGTAATGCAGGTAGTGATGTTGCTTTAGAATCGGCAGATATTGTATTAATGGCAGACAATTTAGAAAAATTAGTAGAAGCTATAAATTTAGGTCGTCGCGCTAATCGTATTATTAAGCAAAATATTACTTTTGCTATTGGGTTTATTTTCCTATTATTAGTCGCTAACTTTACTGGAAATATCAATATGCCTCTTGGAGTACTCGGTCATGAAGGGTCTACAGTTTTAGTAACATTAAGTGGTTTACGTTTACTCAAATAATAATCATAATATAGCAATCAGACTAAACCTGATTTCGTATAATTACTAGAAAAAAACTGGGTATTTTTAGCAAACATTTATCAATTTGTCTGACACGCTCTTTGATTTTATTTTGAATACTGTCAATATATTTTTTGAAGTTGCTAAAGCAGAAATAAAAAGTGACTAAAACCGGACTATTTGTGGGATTAATAACCTTAGATTTACTTTATCTCACAACAACTTATCCCGAAAAAAATCAAAAAATTGTTGCTGCCGATTATACTATTACAGCAGGGGGACCTGCCACAAATGCAGCGGTAACATTTAGCTACTTTGATAATCAAACAACTCTTCTCTGTGGGCTAGGAAATCATCCGATAACTCACCTAATTAGAGCAGATTTAGAAAAGCAGAATGTCACGATACAAGACTTAGATAAAAATCGTTCCGAACCACCACCAGTTTCATCAATTATTACTACTCAAAAGACAGGCGATCGCGCTGTAATTTCTATCAATGCTACTAAGTCTCAAATCTCAAAAGAATTGATTGACCCAGATATTATTAATAATATTGATATTCTTTTAATCGACGGTCATCAAATGGCAGCGAGTTTAGAAGTTGCTCGAATTGCTCAGTCAAAAAATATTCCTATTGTTATAGATGGTGGTAGTTGGAAACCAGGATTTGAGGAAATTTTACCTTTTGTTGATTATGCTATTTGTTCTGCTAATTTTTATCCTCCTAACTGTGAGAGTCAAGAGGAAGTTTTTACCTATTTAGCAAATCAAAATATTCCACATATTGCCATTACTCAAGGAGAAAAACCTATCAAATATTTGAGTCAAGGTAAGTTTGGTAATGTGGAAGTTCCAAAAATTAATGCTGTTGATACTTTAGGTGCTGGTGATATTTTTCATGGAGCTTTTTGTCACTATATTTTTGATGGGGAATTTACAGAAGCTTTGGCAAATGCTGCTAATATTGCTGCTCATTCTTGTAAATATTTCGGTACTCGGCAGTGGATAATTAGTTAACAGTTTATTTAGTTATCAGTTAACAGTTATTAGTTGTCAGCTATAGCGAATTTCATCAGATTTAATTAAAATGGGAGAGCTTAATATTACAAATTTGGAAACTCATACCATTTTAATTAAATTATGACATAAACCTATGGAGCTTTCCTATACAACAAATATATCGAGTGTTTTAGAGTTCAAAAAAAGATATTGGTCAGAAAAATATTAGTATCCTTTATGGTGAAGATTATGAGCTTGTAGATTTGTATCTCATCTCTTGCAATATTGAAAATACTGGTAGAAAAGTAATTAAAAATGAAGAAATTACTTTTGATTTTATTCATACAAATGTTGGAATTTTAGAACAATTTTCTGATCCACCATTGAATGATAACTCAATGGGTATGGATGAAATTAAGATAGAGGATATTAAGCAAAGTGAAGTAAAAAAAAAGGTATTTTTTCAGAGAAATTTTACCGAAAAGTAAAGTAGAATTTCGATTTTTGTCGGGAAGACGAACTCAGGAAGATAAAGTACCAAAATTATTTGTTTCAAATAAAGATAGTAAAAAAGTTGACCTTACTCCAAAAGAATATAAAGGAGAGAGAGATGAAATTTCTAGAATAATGAATTTTGTCAGCTTCTTGATATTATTTTTTGCTCTTCCACAAATCTTGGAATTGATTCCTTTTTCTGGTGACATTCTAGCTTTTTTAGCAAAATTAGTTATATTTGTAATTATTATTCGAGATATAGGTACTTTTTGTGACATACTCCGACACTAAGCTGAAGCTAAAGTGTGAGCTTCTCGTTTCGCAGTCCCGGTACCCCGTCGGACTCCACGAGCTTTAAAGACGGAATGCCCTGCGGCCATATAAGGGGAGTGTGGGAAGGTAGGGAGACGGAGAGATGGGGAGATGAAGAGATGGGGAAATATTTGGTAATGGTTGAAGATGGAACATTTTTTTATACCGAATTAAACGGATTTGATATGATTTTTTAATAGCACTTTATATTTTTGAAATTTGTATATAGTGTTTCTCGAATTAGTAAGATACAGTTGTTTTTCTTCTTTTCTATCCTCTGTTTCCCAAATTACTACTCCCTACTCCCTACTCCCTAATCCCTACTCCCTAAAACAAACCAATTTTGTACCTCAAAATATGGGAATTGCTATATTACAGCAGTTTTCTAGTTGATGAGTTACAAAGTTTTATTGCTCTAGGCAACAGGCAACAGCCAAAAGTTAGTATTCGATCGCTATTAAGTGGAGTATCCATAGCAATAACTGGTATACCCGAATTAATAGCTTTTTCGACGGCAGGAACTAATCGAATTGAATCAGATGAACCGATAATAATTCCATCTATTTCTTCCGTTTCAATTAAATTTGCTACTAGAATAATTTGGTCTTCAACAAATTCTGTTGTTTGAGGTTTTTTTGGTCTTCAACAAATTCTGTTGTTTGAGGTTTTTCGGAATTAATTATACTTATATCTACATTGAAATTTTGTGCTGCCTTTTCAGCGCTTTCTTTAACGTCTTTCCAATAAGGTTCTTGTGGAGTTGTTTTGAGGATGTAGGCTATTTTCCAAGGTTGGGTAGCTTTAATTTCTGTTTGAAAAATTTCGTCACAAAGGTAAGTAAGAAGTAAGAAAGAAGAAGGAAGAGTAAGTAGAGCAGGCTAAAAAAAAGATGTTGCATTTTTAATCAAAAAACCCCTAAAAGCAATGAAGATCAACTTTTGAGTTAATTTACAATTTGATACATAGCGCCCAAAATTTACCATGTTCTACTGAAAAAAAAGGAAAATAATAATAGATATAGATCACAAATAGGATTGGAGAGATTCCTTCTAGGTATTAATTTCTAAGTTATTTTTTGTGGAATTATATTGAATAATTGCTATTACTAACACCAACTGTGAAAAAAGAATGTCACGAATAATAAGGGCGGTTAAAAGACTTTACCGAATAATTAAGGTTTAAAACAACTCCAGTTAAAAGGAGATGTTCCTTTAAATAAAAAGATAAATTGATAAATTCCGGCCTATTTCATATTAGATAAAAAAACAGCCTACTTATAGAGTGAAGCTGCCTTAGAAATGTACTTTTTACTTTTATGTTTTATGCTAGATTAGAATTTACGGCTCCTGCAACTATAGGTTCTGGCTGTAATAATCCTGTTAACATTTCCTCTGGTCGCTTACTATGAGGCCAAGCAAAAGCATGACGAAATGCTGCATTTTGACAAGCTTGTAGTTGTCGAAAATCAATCACATCTAAGGTTAGTAAATTCTCATATTCAAACGGCAAACGTACATTATGTAAACCAGCATTATCTGTACAAATAGCAATATCTACTCCTGCATCAAAACATTGGTCAAATACTGTCTTTAACTGACTCATATTATCCATAGTACCTGTTTTGAAATAAGTAGTTGGACAAACTTCTAAACATTGCCCTTTGTTAGCTACTTCTTTTAATAGTTCTGGATGTTTTAAAGGAATTTGAATTCCATGACCAATTCGCATTAAATAAGGTAGTAATTCTGGATGACAACCGTTGGGAGTTTCATAAATATGTCCAGTAGTTTTTACCCCCTGGGAGCGCGCATATTTATATAGTTTAATAAACTCATCTATACGTTCGCCATAATGATTATCTCCACCAGCTAAATCTATAGCACATACATATTCTGGCATTTGCACTGCTAAATCTACAATTGCTTGATTAACTTCAGAGGGTAACCTACTGTGCATACATAAAATTTGGCTAGTAACAATCGGGTATTCATTTTGTTGACTTGCCTTACCCACAGTTGTAACTATTTCTGACATTAAATCTATACGTTCAGACTGAGATAAATGGTCTGGAGTTCTCAAGTAAGGTGTATAACGTAACTCTAAATAAGCTAAATTTTCAAATGTATAAGCACCTCGAATTAAGCGATAAATAAAGTAAGGCAATGTCTCAATAGTTTGAACGTGTTCTACTAACGTATGTAGTTCTAAATATTCATCTAATGTGTTCCTTGGTTTGGTATAAAATTCTTCAAATTGTTGATATTCGGGAAAACGGTTTGCTAGCTCCTCATTTTGGCGTTGGAAATATCGCCATAAAACTCTAGGAACTACGGAACCTCCTAAATGTCTATGTAATTCTGCGTGTAAAGCCATAAAAATCTAATTCATCCTTGTAAGTATAAGTATTAATAAGTAATCCTAGTTTCAGTAATATATAGCTGTCCTAAATAAGTTTTGCACAAATGAAATGTTAGTTATCTAAATACTGAGGGTTATACCATCAGAGTAGCTCAAGCTATCGCACCCCATGGTGCCACACCCGCTACTTCTGTACAGGTAGAACGGCCATTAGCTTGCCAATAACTATCGTTAACGCCCCTACTAAAAATTACGAATTTTGTACCTCACGCTTCTTGGGAGTTGCTATAATTCCATATTTTATCTAAGACAACAATAGTATTTTCTAGGATTAAAAAATCAGTAGTCACCTAGTTAGGATTAAAGAATCGAAACAGTATTTCAACACAAAATCAAATAGTCTGATTTTTGCCTCTTTACCAATTGATAATTAGAGCTTGCTGGTTAAGCATAAAAGCATTTGAGAGATAGTGTTAAAGGTAAAAACCTTTTTTCACAGAAATTAAAGTGCTAGCTCTTAGGAGTGAAAAGCTAATATTTTGAGCAGACCTAAGCTGAAAAATCTCAGACAATTCTTCTTCCTAACCTCGTTTATAATCCCCATTTATCCTGTACGTCGCTAATCCGACGACTCCCCTACCTGACTCCTGCTATTTGAACCCTAAATGACAGCAAGAATTTGAGGCATACGACCTTAGCTTATTGTAACAAAAATTAACAAAAATAAATTGACATAATTTTTAGTTGATGCAATAATAAAAAATTGTGTTAACTATCCGTAGAGGAGACCCTTGGCTAACGTAATAGTGATAGGTGCCCAGTGGGGCGATGAAGGAAAAGGAAAAATTACTGATTTGTTGAGCAAGTCAGCAGATGTGGTAGTGCGTTACCAGGGGGGAGTAAATGCTGGCCATACTGTTGTTGTTGATGGTCAAACATTTAAACTACACTTAATTCCTTCGGGTATTCTTTATCCTGATACTGAGTGTATAATTGGTTCTGGAACAGTGATCGATCCCAAGGTTCTGATTGAAGAATTAGACCAGGTTGAAGCTTTAGGAATTTCCACATCAAATTTGATGATTTCTCAAGCTGCTCATGTGACAATGCCTTACCATAGACTAATAGACCGGGCATCGGAGGAACGTAGAGGCAGTCAAAAAATAGGAACTACAGGAAGAGGTATTGGTCCAACTTATGCTGATAAGTCTGAGCGTACTGGGATTCGGATGATTGATTTGATGAGTCCAGATAGATTAAAAGAACAGATAAATTGGACAGTTAACTATAAGAATGTAATTTTAGAAAAGCTTTATAATCTATCTCCTTTAGACCCAGATGAGGTAGTAAAAGAATATCTAGAGTATGCAGAGCGTCTCAGACCTAATGTTATAGACGCGTCTTTAAAAATCTACAATGCAATTCAACACAGACGCAATATTTTATTTGAAGGGGCACAAGGTACTCTCTTGGATTTAGACCATGGTACTTATCCTTATGTTACTTCCTCAAATCCAGTGGCAGGAGGTGCTTGTGTGGGTACGGGAGTAGGGCCAACAATGATTGACCGAGTAATTGGGGTGGCGAAGGCCTATACTACTAGGGTGGGAGAAGGACCATTTCCCACGGAAGCTAAAGATGATATAGGGACATTGCTACGCGATCGCGGTGCAGAATTTGGGACAACAACTGGTCGTGAACGTCGGTGTGGATGGTTTGATGGGGTAATTGGACGTTATGCAGTCCGAATTAATGGTATGGATTGTATGGCAATTACTAAATTGGATGTATTGGATGAGTTGCCAGAGATTAAAGTATGTGTAGCTTATGACATGGAGGGTGAGCGTTGTGAAGATTTTCCCAGTAGTTCTTTGCAGCTAGCTAAATGTGAACCTATTTATGAAACTTTACCTGGTTGGCAAAAGCCAACTATAGATTGTAGAAGTCTTGAAGATTTACCCAAGCAAGCTTTGGATTATTTACGGTTTTTGGCAGAGCTAATGAATGTACCTATTGCCATTGTGTCTTTAGGAGCTAGTCGTGATCAGACTATTGTAGTTGAAGACCCAATTCACGGGCCAAAGCGAGCACTCCTAGGTTCCCATGGTACTACGATTATTTCTTAATCGATCAAATTTGATTTTGATGTGATTTGGCTATAAATGATAAATGATAATTGTTTTTAATGTGGATGGGTATAAAGAAATCTCAAACTAATAATTTAGAGTTTAAGGAAGGAGAAAAAAATTGTTTAACTCCCATTTTTTCTCAAAAATTATTTTTTATTTGACTTTACTGACCTACTCAAATAATAAACTGCTGGCAAAAGTAAAAGTTAAATATTAATTTATTCCGTTTTTTTGGGGTTGCATAGTTGCGGGATGATGATTAAATTTGCTGAAACTCAAACTTTTGATCAATAATGGCAAATTTTTGGGCAAATATCAAAATCATCCCTTAGTGATGCAATGCCGTTTTTTTAATACCTCTTCTATTTCTGTTATTCCTCTGGATACTAACTTCTGCCAAAAGCATAATTATCTTTTCTGTGGCGGGTTTAATACCCCACTGTCTAAACTGTGCTTAAAATGGCTTGGGGTTTGAATCAATAAGCAATTTTCCCTTCTGCCTTCTGCCTTCTTCAAAGATATTTTATCGCAGTTGAAGCAAAGGTTAGGACAGCTAAAGAATCTAAAACTTAGACCAGGTAAGATTTTTACTTCTGCCTTCTACAATAAAAGATTTGGTAATCCTGTCGCCGTAATGGTACCTTGAGGCAAGCAAAACTTAGAACGGGAGCAAGATCCTCCTACTGGTTATACCATTACAATGCACCACTACCGAAGTTTGGTAAAAAATCCAGAAATATATAAAAAATTGAAAATCTGATTCCTCGATCCTAAGAGATTTTTTATTATGATAAGCTGTAAAACTAGAATGTCTAAAAGTTCTTTTACAGCGCTTTTCGTTATTGCCGTTTATTTCTTCTTCCTTGCCTCAAAAATGTAATTATAGTAGTTTAACTTAAAAATGAGACGTTTTTTCGTCTGAAACTCCCTAATAGCAAGAAATCTTTGTTTCAATCTAAAGTTAAATGACTATAAATGTAATTATCTGTTCAGGTTTTAGATTATCAGTCCGATTGAATACTGATAAATAAGGGAGTAGGGAAAATAGATAAATTTGTTGTTGAAGTGAGAAGAATGTTTTTTCCAAATAGCTATTAGACATCTGGTGAAAATAAACTTACCCTTTATTTAATATCAGCTAGAGTTGTAAAAGTCAGTTCCCTAAATCATTTTTCGTACCTTTTTCCTACAAATCTATTCCCTGTTGCTTTCCGGAGCTGTTGCCTGTTGCCTGCTATGTGCAAAAAGTCTATATCTTTTTCACGCCTATGTCTATTAAACAAACATTATATTAATTGTCAATGTCATGTATCCAAAACTTTGGTATAATTAGTAAGCAAACTAAGCGAAAAAAGTCAAGATGGAAGTTACAGTAGAATGTCAAAAAAGACCTGAAGGTAGCAAAACCAAAGCTCTAAGACGAGAAGGATTAATTCCTGCAGTATTATATGGTCATCAAGGTACAGAATCAGTTCCATTAACAATTGAAGTTAAAAAAGCACAAAAGTTGTTAAAAGATACCTCTATTAACAATACTATTATCGATCTTCAAGTTCCTGATATTTCTTGGAGTGGCAAAACTATTCTTCGGGAAGTTCAATCTCATCCCTATAAACCTTTAATTCTTCACCTAAGTTTTTTCTCCGTAGCTGCTCATGGAAGTTTAGATGTAGAAGTACCTATACATTTTGTTGGCGATCCAGTAGGAGTTAAGGTAGATGGTGGAATTTTAGACCAGGTTGTTACAGAATTAGCAATCAGATGTAAACCAGATAAAATTCCTGAAACATTGGATATAGATATCTCAGGTCTTAAGTTAGGAGAGTCTCTTCAGCTAAATCAAATTACTTTACCAGAAGGAGTAGAAGCGGCAGGAGAAGCAGACCTAGTGTTAGCGCGTGTAATGGCTCCTGTGGGAGCGTCATCTACAGAGTCGGAGGGTGAAGCAGCAGAATAAAGTAGAGATTTCATAGTATCAGTTGATATTATTATCTCTTCTTTTGTGGGTTTAATACCCCACCGTCAACGGGGGTGTTGAAAATTGTATGGGATGATAAGACACTCAATGGCGTGTAGAAGACTATCCATGAGCAATTATACCAAATTGATAAATGTTTGCTACAAATAGCTAGGGTATTTCTGAGAAATCAACCCACCCCTAACCCCTCTCAGGAGGGGAACTCAGGAGGACTAAGTCACACGGGAATGGTTTCAATACCAGTTTTTAGGTCATAAATTCTCTTTTCTGTCAAAGGGACATTTCCTGCACTTGTCTTTTAATCACACTTATTATTCGTAACATTTTTTTTTCAAAATGGTATTAGACCTTCTGACCTCTGCCTTCTGCCTTCTGCCTTCTGCTTTCTTCAAGACATAAATGTGAAAAAAAATGTAGAGACATTTCTATGAAACGTCTCTACGAGAATTGCTCAAAAAGAACCTTTGTCATCCCTATTTTTTACTAAATATCCAGGTCAGTAATATTCAATTTTGGTCCATAAGTTTCAATAAACTCACGCCGGGGAGCAACCCGATCGCCCATCAATACTGTAAATATCCGATCCGCCTCCGCAGCATCTTCAATTTCTACTTGCTTCAAAGTCCGAGTTTCTGGATTCATTGTCGTATCCCAAAGTTGTCCTGGCATCATTTCACCGAGACCTTTAAACCGTTGGATAGTATAGTTAGCATTAGCAGGAAACTCATTTTGAACGAGTTGGTTGAGTTCGCGATCGCTATAACAATAGTAATGATTCCTACCCCGCTCTACTTTATATAAAGGAGGGCAAGCAATATATACATAACCCTGGTCTACCAACGCTCGTTTATATCGGTAGAAAAATGTTAACAACAACGTGCGGATGTGGGCACCATCAACATCTGCGTCAGTCATAATAATTACTTTATGATAGCGTAGTTGACTCACATCAAACTCATCACCTTTGATACCCAAACCTAAAGCTGTAATCATTGATTGAATTTCATTATTTTTGTAGATCCTAGCATCATCCGTTTTTTCAATGTTGATAATTTTACCCCGCAACGGTAATATGGCTTGGAAACGGCGATCGCGACCTTGTTTGGCACTATTATGCACAAAAACTCCACTAGCTAAAGCAAAGTTATGAGTATTAGGAACTTCAATGTCGTAAACATCCCGTCGCTCTTCCAGAGGTTCAATAGAAACAACCCGATGATTATAATTACGAATAGCATCCCGCGCTAAAAATTCGTCTCCTCCAAAATAGCGGTCGCAGAAAGTCTCAAACTTCAACATCGACTTATCCTTCTCGCGACGACGATAAATATCATACAATTCCAAATCTATGAAACGAGAACTCTGGTAAACCTTATGCAACGCCTCAAGAGTCTTGCGATAGTAAGTTTGATTTAACGCCTCGCGACGCTTGGCACGAAATTCAGGAGTCCACTGTTCCTTAGTTTTTTGCCGTCGCCACTCCAACAAATCTTCATCTTGCCATTGCTGTTTTGCTACTTCAGAAGCTGCTTCCCGTGCTTCTGGGTTATTAGCAAAATAATCCCGCACTTGTTCTGCTCGAGCTTCACAGTTCTCAGCTTTACTCCAATATTCCTGCTGTGCTTTCATTAACTGTTCGCGATTTTGTTCACGATACTCTTCATTGCTATCATAAAACTCCCGCCATTTCTGAACCATAAAAGCTTTATACTCATCAACTTCCCACTGTGCTTTAGCTTGTTGTGATAAAATTTCTCGCGTCTCAGGTTCCTGCATTCGTTCCTTCATCTTCGCCCGAAATTCATCAGTTGTATGAGCTTGACGACTTTTTTCCTTAACATCAGGACGATGTAAAGTGAATTCAAGATGTTCCCTGTGTAATGCCAAGTGATCCTCTGCTGGAAGTCGCTGAATATTGGTAGGATTATTATTCAGTTTATTAAAATCAACATGATGACGATGGTTGCCATCTCCTGACTTATATACTCCTGCATTCAAGTTATAAAAATCTGCCAATAAATGAGTATAAATCCACTTTTCTTTTTTATGGTTCCAAACCATTTCATAACCATCTAATCCCTGACCAGTTTTTGTCTTTTGAGATAACTTTCGATACAGAGGCATCAAAGCATCATTTGGTGTTAATAAAGCTGCTGGTTTATAACTACCATCTCTGAGCATAAAAGGATGGTCTGGAGTACAAATTAGAGTTTCATCATTATCCAAAATTATCTTAATAACTCTGGCATTTTGCTTCGTCATTCTCGCATTAATTATCCTTTCAATTGCCACATATCCCTTCTCATTAATTGTGTAACAAAAATGTTCTTTACCCTCAGCTTGTTCAGCTACTATTTCTCCAAAGCTGAGATTACGTCCATCAGCTAAAGCAATTTGTTGATTTTTTAGCCAACAGCCCCCGGCACTGTCTCCTTCGACCAGGTATATCTCGGATTCTTCAGGGTTTTTCGTACTGCAATCGGCTAGTTTTCCTGGTAATGGAGAAGATTCTAAAACTGATTTTCTCCTAACTAAATCCCTCGCTCGACGAGCTGCTTCTGCTGCTTTAAAAGCTTGAATAGCCTTCTCTAAAACTGCATCAGCAATTTGAGGATTAAAGTCTAAATATTCAGTTAAAACTTCTCCTACCAAAGAGTCAACAATACCTCTAACTTCAGTATTGCCTAACTTAGTCTTTGTTTGACCTTCAAATTCTGGTTCGGGAACCTTTACAGAAATAACTGCCGTTAAACCTTCCCGGACATTTTCACCACCCAAATTAGAATCACTTTCTTTGAGTTTATTTCGCTTACGAGCAATACCATTCATAGTTCTGGTTAAAACAGTTTTTAACCCTTCCAAATGAGTACCGCCATCAATAGTCCGAATATTATTGGCAAAACCAAGAACATTATCACTAAAAGCATCCACACACCATTGCAAAGCAACTTCTACTTGTACATCATTCTTTTCCCCTTGTACAAAAATCACCTCTTCATGCAAAGGTTGCTTTTCCCGGTTCATGTAGACAACATATTCCTTGATACCACCCTCATAACAATAAGATTCAACTCGTGGTTCATCACTTTTGATTAATTCTAGGCGGTGATCTGTGATCGTAATCTTGACACCTGCATTCAAATATGCTAGTTCTCGCAGACGACCAACAATAGTATTGTAGTCAAACTCTATACCTGTAGTAAAAATTTGTTCATCCGGGAGAAAGTGTACTGATGTACCCGTGCGCTTTTCTTTATTAGACTTAGATTTCAGGTTACCAGTAGGTTTGCCACGCTCATAACCTTGGATATGTGTCTTTTTATCACGCCAAACCGTTACCTCTACCCACTCTGACAGAGCATTGACCACAGAAACCCCCACTCCGTGTAATCCCCCAGAAACTTTATAACCACCACCACCAAATTTACCTCCAGCGTGGAGGACAGTCATAACTGTCTCTAAAGCTGACTTACCTGTTTTAGAATGGGTATCCACCGGAATTCCCCGGCCATCATCTGTAACTTTAACAGAACCATCTTCATTCAGATCGACTTCGATGTGGGTGCAATAACCAGCTAGCGCCTCATCGATAGAGTTATCGACAACTTCGTAGATTAGATGATGTAGTCCACGAGGCCCTGTGGTACCGATGTACATTCCTGGTCGCTTGCGTACCGCTTCGAGACCTTCGAGAACTTGTATTTGTTCAGCGCCATAATCGCTGCTGGCCATAGCAATATCCCTCCTAATAATGGCTTTAATCGCAACTTTTGTCAAAAAATGATAAAGTTCTACTAAATTATAACATAAAAGCCTTAAAAGCGACTCTGGGCTATTCTGAGGATAAATTTATTTAGGGGATGTACCTGATTATTGATTTTATGTTTTTGATTTTGGATTGAAGGGAAGATGAGATTTTTGGAGAAAACTAAAATTAAAAGAGGTTAGGAGTCAGGAGTCAGAAGTCAGAAGTCAGGAGAAATTGGAATTATAGAGAAGATAGTCGGAAAAATTGTCCCTAAAATGCTACAACCTTTATATTTCAATGCTTTGATCTTTAATCAGCAAGCCATCAATAATGAGATAATTCCCTTGATGCTACTTTCTAAATAGGAAATATAGACCTTTGTAGCACAAACATCTTGCCTGTGATAGCTGTACTAGACTAAGATAAAATCTGCGTGCCTTTAGGCCGGGGAGGATGTCAAATTCTTGAGAAGACAAATAATTCAGTTTGTTATAGATATGTAATTAATTTTGCATGACCACTGAAAAGATCAAATGTGCCCAAAAAAAACCCTAGAAGTTGCTAATGATCTACAGTGTTGAGTTTAAGTCCAAAACAAATAGTTTGGCTGCTTCAAACGGTCAAACAGTTTGCGAAGACAAAATAGAGACTTTTTTTAGTCCTTCCATCGAGTTTCGCCAAGAAACTATTTACTTTATATTAGTAGACCGCTTTTATGAAGGTGACCTAACTAAACATGAAGCACTTAACCCAGAATATTACGACCCGACTCAAGAGCATTGGTGCAAATATTGGGGCGGAGATTTACAAGGGATTATTGATAAACTCGATTACTTGGAAGGAATGGGAATTACAGCCATCTGGATTTCCCCCCTATTTGAACAGGTAGAAGGAATGTGGTGTGATATGACAGCCCTGCATGGCTATTGGCCACGGGATTTTAAGCGACTTAATCCGCGTTTTCTTAACAAGGGCGAATCGACTACTCTGAACAACTATACAGTATTCGATCGCTTGATTGCTGAAATGCACTCTCGAAGCATGAAACTAATCCTAGATATTGTCTGTAACCACAGTAGTCCTGATATTAACGATTGCAAAGGTGAACTCTACGATGATGGAGTGAAAATAGCAGACTTTCATAACGATGTCAATAATTGGTATCATCACAACGAAACAATTACAGATTGGCATGACGAATGGCAGCAACTTTACTGTGAAATCTCAGGGTTAGCAACATTTAATGAAGAAAACCCAGACTTTCGCCGTTATATTAAATCGGCAATTAAGGAATGGCTAGATAAGGGCGTGGATGCTTTACGAATTGATACTGTCAAACATATGCCACTCTGGTTTTGGCAGGAATTTGTTGGGGATATGCAGGCCCATAAACCCTCTCTGTTCGTTTTTGGAGAAGTTGGCATACCATGTCACCCTTGGGATGGCAAGTCGGCTAACTTAACTAATAAATCGGGAATGTCGATTCTGGATTATTGTTTGTGTGGAGCAATTCGCTCGGCCTTAGCTGAAAAAGCACCGGAGGGATTTAACTTGATTCACAATGTCTTTGAGGCAGATTATTACTATAATAGGGCAACAGAATTAATTACCTTCATTGACAACCACGATATACCCCGATTTCAAAGTATTAATCCCGACCCAGATATATTACGACTAGCGACGCTTCTGATTATGACCTGTCGTGGAATTCCCTGCATTACTTACGGCACGGAACAGTATCTCCACAACGATACTAATGGTGGAGAAGAACCTTACAATCGCCCGATGATGGAAAAGTGGGATTGTTCTACTCGACTCTATCAGGATTTGCATTTGTTATCCAAGTTGCGACGACTAAATCCGGCAGTGTCTCTGGGAAGTCATGTGGAAAAGTATATTTCTGCCGATATTTACTGCTATCTGCGACGTTATCAAGATTCTCGCTGCTTGGTAGCAATGAATAGGACAGAACATAAAGTGGAGCTTTCTTTAGAAGATACAGAGTTGAAAGATGGGGAGTATAGTTGCCTTGTTAGCGATCGCCAGTTTGTAGTCAAGGATGGTAAGATTTTGAAATTGGAATTGGGGCCTAAGCAAGGGATTGTCCTTAGCTATATTGGTAACCACGTCAAAGGAAAAATGATAGTGCGGGCACAGTTAAATGGGATAGCTACTAAAATAGGGGAAACTGTAGTCGTAACCGGAGATTGTCCAGAGTTAGGCAATTGGGATCTTAGCAAAGCATATCCATTGGAGTATATTAATCAAAATACCTGGTTTGGGGAGATTCCATTTAATGAAAGTGCGGGAAGGAGAATTGTTTATAAATATGTTTTGTTGCGGAAAAATTTACCACCCCTGCGAGAAAATCTAGTCAACCGTTCTTGGATATTAGCAGACCAAGGAACGGTAAAATGGTATGATAGTTGGGCGTATTAAGAGCTAGTCATTTTAGTTATCAGTACCTCTGGAATAAGGAGGCTTGATATAAGGAGTAGTCTCTTTTTTTATCCTTTAAAAAGGGAGGCGCATACCCACAAATTTTCGGTAAGTAGGTAGGGTTGAAGGAGGATATGATAATTGCTTCATATCCTCCCCTAGCTCCAGCAATCTTATTTGGCTTTTTTAGCCAGAATCATCATATCTGTGAGCAAACCTTCTTTCCAATCATATTTATTTATACTTGACTCAATCCAAGCAGCAAAACTTCTTAATAATTTTACCGTTCTTTCATCAAACTCAGATTTGGCAAAGTCCCTTGGTTGAATCGGACACTGAATCCCCAGTAGTTTCTGTGCCCTGTCATAATCCTCATAAAAACCGTTTACCTGTTCTCCTCGATAAACAACCCAATCAATGATTTGGAATGAGGGATTCACTTCACTTGATGCTGTAGCGAATTCTTCTGCAAAAATTTCCTTCATAGATTCTGAAAAAGGATTCTGTAGAATTGATTTAAACAAGTCAAAACTGTAATATCTGATGGGTAAAACTTTTCCCATTTCCGACTTAAATACGTCAGCAAACTCCTTTCTGCCAATTTTTAACAAAGGAGAACCATCTCTCTTACTTTTTAGGTGTTGCAATGGCTCGCCCTTTGTTTTGGTTGTGAATATTGTCAAGATTCCTTCAGATTTCAGCAAAGAGTAAAAAGCTGAAAGCGCTCCCTGAACCAAATCAAATGTCACATGAGGAAAAACTTGACCCGAAATGATAGTGTCGAAGGGAGCATATTCTCGTAGTGGTTCCACCTCAGTCATGCTATTATTGAATAGATGAAAGTTGCCGAAATGATATTCTTTTTTGTCAATTTCATCTAATAAGGCATCGTATTTATCTCCCCTCTGGTCTAACATAGCTTCCAATTCAGAATTTTTTTCTACAATTGCCTTGGCTTTTAAGACTGCGTGTTTAAATCGTGGCGGATCTAACTCGGCAGCAACAATTACATCGGCGTGGGAAAGATTGTGAAAAAGCCTACCCAAACCACAACCACAGTCGTAAATTGTTTGGCAGTTTTGAAGAACCTTATTCTGAAATTCTTCCCAAACAAACCCGGTACCGCCTTCTGTGATTTGGTGAATGTACTCCTTTACATAAGGATGGTTTGGGTTTTTACTTTTGTAACGATATTCCTTTGTCATTTTTCTCCTTTATAAAGGTAGTTGCTGAAAAATCATCCTGACTCTCTAAGTGATCGCCGAAGGCTATTTGTGATAGTAGAAGTTCTGCAATGCTTTTGTCAAGATGGTCGAAAAAATTACTGTATTTCCTATAAATAAAGTCTTTCGTCTCACTCTGAAGTGCGCACTACTTTGCTCGAATCGGGAGCATCTTTGAGTGATCGCCGTGCCTGCTGGTTCTATAAGGCTGATTTGTGGCTTTCCTCAATATCAGTAGAGTGTCTTTGCCACCAGCAACTTACCGATGATTGATACGATTGTAATCGCCCCACTAAAAACAAGCAGAATATTTCGGCTAGTTTTGCATCGCCAGTAATCTGAAGTTTTTCTTGCATTTGCAACTCTACTGGATTGGTATTACCATTAACGAGCTCTACCAGATCCTTTGCCGAAACTCGAGCCACACAATCGGCATTTCGTTCCGCCTTCTCTTTACTTATTTGATTCTTAGGCTTAGTCAAATCAATTGTCCAAATTCCGGCATTTTTACCCACGACTATTATTTGATAGATAACAGGATTACCTTCCAGTGCTTCTTTCAGTTCCTGTAAACGTGGGGGAAAGATTTGTGTAAAAATATCCTCTAAAGTGGAAGTCAAAGTTTCTAACGTTGAATCTGAATTGAGTTGATTGTCTAGGGATAGAACGCTATCCCAATTCGTATCGACTATCGGGTAGTCTAGTTCCGCAAGCAGCTCGTTCATCTGTCCTAGTAGATCATTGGGAATAAATCTACGTTTAATCGTTGCTCCCTTACCTATCGATCGTGAATGAATGCTCTGAGAAAATTGCAACTTCTGATCTTCAAAACCTCCATCATGCTGAACCGAGAATACTTTTTCCAAGAGCGATTCATCCCAAGAAACATTTAAAAATTCAAACATAGTTCCCAAAGATAGACCTGGATTGAGAACGTAAGACTCGTACTTAATTCGGAAACATTGAGTTTTATGTTTCTTCTCAAATTCTAAAAGAGCTTTTGTTTTCACAATCCAATTCTCTAACATTGCACCTACAATATTTCCAGAATTACGACAAACATAGCTTAATTGCTCTGGCATAAACGAATACTTCGTGGCTTCAAGACAAGACTGAACTACGTCCATAGCGTGACGGTGCAAACATATATATTTGCTATCTGGAAATACTGTTTCGAGCCAAGCAACATTATCTATATTGCTTGGCGATTTTTCACACCACATTAACTTGTTTTTACTTTTCGCATATTTTGTCATCACGCTAAATATAATTTGTCTTACCTCCTCAGCTATGGCGTGTTTTTTTTGGGATTCTTCCGACCAACTAGAAATTTGCCCCATCGTACTTTCAATAAAAACATATAGGGAACGACACAATTTTGCTAAATTGAGTTCAGCAGGACTAGCAATATCTGGATGTGTATCTAAAATATAGCGAAGTAGTGATGAGCCAGAGCGCTCGCAGCAGAGAATGAAAATGGGAGGGGTAGTTGAGGACAAATTTTCGGTATTGGTTTTCATAAAAGTCAAGTTATGGTAGAGTCAAATAGCAAGTTTCTGATAAATTAACATCTCGAACTCAAATTGTCAAGCAATTGAACTGAAACTTCGAGCTGTATCTTAAAAAATAGGAACAATGAACAAGCAAGAGTTATGGAAACCTTAAAAATAGAAACAGATTCAAAAGAGCCAACAGTAGAGGTATCGTCGAAAAATAATGTCAATTCCCTAAAGCGCTTAATTGACTATGCCAAGAACTATCGCCTACAATTCTGGCTGGCGAATTTGTGTTCTATACTCAATAAAATATCGAGCCTGGTCTCCCCAGTGACTGTGGGAGCTGCGGTAGATGTAATTGTCAAACAAGAAGATTCTTTTATAGCTCGATTGGGAGTTAAAGATATTTTCCTACAGTTATTAGTATTATCCCTAGCTACAGCAACAATTCGGTCCTTAGAATCTATCTTTGAATATGCCCAAGCGAGGTTGTGGCGGAATCTGTCCCAGAGAATAGAAGATGACTTGCGCTTAGATAGTTACAAACACTTACAGCAAATGGAAATGGAGTTTTTTGAAGACCGCAGCACCGGGGGGTTGATGTCCGTCGTCAGCGACGATATCAACCAACTAGAGCGCTTTTTAGATGTCGGAATCAATCAAATACTCCAGGTAACGATAACGATTATCTTTGTGATGATAACTTTTCTAAGTTTAGCCCCAAGCGTTGCTTGGATGGCAATAATACCCATGCCCCTAGTCGGGTTTGTATCCATTGCTTTTCAGCGCGGTTTAGCTCCTCGTTACGCAGAAGTCAGGGAAAAGGTAGATTTGCTTAACGGTCGGTTGAACAATAATTTGACGGGAATGACTACTATCAAAAGCTTTACTGCTGAAGATTATGAAGTCGAGCGTGTAGCGGCAGAAAGCAAAGCTTATCGGGAAAGTAACGAACGGGCGATCGCTGTTTCGGCGGCTTTTACACCTCTAATTCGCCTGGTTATAGTTCTATCTTTTACAGGCATTATGGTTTTTGGTGGGATGGAGGTGGTGGAAGGGAAACTGTCAGTGGGAATCTACAGTACGTTAATATTACTAGCGCAACAAGTACTATTGCCTTTGGTAATAATGGGAAATGTTCTTGACCTCTACGAACGTGCGATGGCATCCACTGCCCGAATAATGAATCTGCTTGATACACCACTAACGACTCCTTCTGGAAAAATATCTTTACCAGGGAATAAAGTGCGCGGCGAAGTAGAATTTTCCAACGTTACTTTTGGTTATCGCGATCGCCCACCGCTGCTGGAAAATTTCTCTCTGAGAGTGCCCACTGGAAAAACTATTGGCATCGCTGGTTCTACAGGTTCGGGCAAAAGCACTTTAGTTAAACTTCTGCTGCGTTTCTACAAAGCACAATCCGGTAGTATCTTATTAGATGGCATCGAATTACAAAAGTTGGAGTTAAAGGATTTACGTCGCTGTATTGGGTTAGTGAGTCAGGACTTATTCTTATTTCACGGTACAGTGGCAGAGAATATTGCCTACGGCAGTTTTGAGGCGACGGAGGCAGAGATAATTGAGGCAGCGAAAGTGGCAGAAGCTCACGATTATATTGTGCAACTTCCAGAAGGTTATCAGACAATAGTGGGCGAAAGGGGTCAGAAGTTGTCGGGAGGCCAGCGACAGCGCATAGCTATTGCCAGAGCTGTTTTGAAGAATCCACCTATTTTGATTTTGGATGAGGCAACTTCCGCAGTGGATAACGAAACAGAAGTATCTATTCAGCGATCGCTCGAACGGATTACTCAAAATCGGACAACAATAGCGATCGCCCACCGTCTATCTACTATCCGTAATGCTGATTGTATCTACGTTATGGAAAAGGGTAAAATAGTAGAATTTGGCCAGCATAAAGACTTATTGGCAAATGCGGGAGTTTATGCTAACCTATGGAAGGTTCAAACTGGTTAATAATGTTAATTACTATTTGTGGGCCTACTGCTACAGGTAAATCTGGATTAGCCTTGGATTTAGCCCAAAGACTAGGATCGGCGATTATTAGTGCAGATTCTCGTCAAGTGTATAAATATTTTAACATTGGAACGGCAAAAGTAACTACAAAAGAACGGGAATTAGTACCTCATTACTTAGTAGATATTTGTGAACCCACAGAGATTTTGACTTTAGCAGAATATCAGGAACAGGCACAAGATTTAATTAGTCAAACTGATGTGGTATATCCGAGTTTATTAGTGGGGGGTACGGGTCTATATATTAAGGCAGTAGTTAAAGGTTTAAAGATTCCTAGAGTTGGGCCTAATGAAAAGTTGCGATCGCAGTTAGCAGATTTAGGTCAAAAACAATGTTACGAAATGTTACAACAAGTTGATGGAATTGCTGCTCAAAAAATTCACCCTAATGATGCGGTACGAACCTTGCGAGCATTGGAAGTTTTTTATGTGAGTGGGAAACCCATTTCTCAACAGCAGGGAGAAAACCCACCAAATTATCCTATTTTGCAGATCGGGTTAGACTGTGATGTGGAAGTTTTGGGCGATCGTATTCGTTATCGGACTAATAAAATGGTGGAAGTTGGGTTAGTGGAGGAAGTCAAATTTTTGTGTGAAAAATATGGTGCGGAGTTGCCATTGTTAGATACATTGGGTTATGCAGAGATGAAACAATATTTGGCAGGGGATATTAGTTTAACTGAGGCGATAGATGCAACAGTTTTACATACTCGTCAGTTTGCCAAGCGACAACGGACTTGGTTTCGAGCGTACCCAGAAATTGAATGGTTTGATGCAGCAGCAACAGGTTTATTAGATAAAGTTTGGGAGCAAGTGGAGGAGTTTATATCATGTAGGGACTAAGGGGTGGAGGAGTAGGGGAGATTGAATATTGAAGTAGTTATAGAATTATAAACACATACTGTATAACCGAATTCTATATCAGAGATTCTGCTGTTCCTTGTCGATTAAATTGACGATTTAGGGTGCGGAATATGCACCTTTTATATATCTGACTACCATTCATAATTTGTACCTCATTTACCTTAAATCTGCCGTAAATCTCCCCTACTCCCCCAACTATATAATAAGTATTCAACCAAATTTGATATAATCCCCAACTAAAATGTCCCAAACCCCCTGATTTAATATGGTCAATCAAATGAAAATTCGTAACCCGCGCACTGGTATAAATGATTATTTCATTACCCAACCAACTGTAGAACAAATTGCTACTAAATGTCTTAATTTACGATCTGCTCAAATTGAGTGGGAAAAGTGTGGAATAGAACAACGTATTCAGGCAATACAACAATGGAAAGAAACTATATTTTCTCATCGGGAAAAACTAATACAGGCATTAGTAAATGATACAGGTAGACTAATAGAATCAAGACTAGAAATGGACTCTGTGACTAATAGTATAGATAGATGGTGTAAGTTAGCACCGCAACTCTTATCAACTGAGTCAACCAAAACTACAACAATTCAATTTATTCAACTACAAAATCAATTTTCACCTTATCAGTTAGTTGGTATTATTAGTCCCTGGAATTTTCCTTTATTACTTTCTTTAATCGATGCAATTCCAGCTTTAATTGCTGGTTGTGCTGTGGCAATTAAACCAAGTGAAATTACTCCGAGATTTATCCAACCTCTGTTAGACACTATTGCTAATATTCCCTTGTTGTGTGATGTTTTTACTTATATTGAAGGATCTGGAGAAACTGGCGCAGCTTTAATAGAATATGTAGATTTTATTTGTTTTACTGGTAGTGTTGCCACAGGTAAAAAAGTTGCCGAAGCAGCAGCAAAAAGATTTATTCCAGCTTGTTTAGAATTGGGAGGTAAAGACCCGGCAATAGTGTTAGCTTCAGCAGATTTAGAGTTAGCAACATCGGCACTTTTATGGGCTTCAGTTGTTAATGCGGGGCAGTCATGTTTATCAATTGAACGTATTTATGTGGCCGAATCAATTTTGATAGAATTTATTACTAAACTTACCGAAAAAGCTAAAGGTCTGAAATTAGCTTATCCCAATGTTGAATCTGGAGAAATCGGACCAATTATTTCCACAAAACAAGCTGAGATTATTAGAGAACATTTACAAGATGCTGTGGCTAAAGGTGCGGTTATTCATTGTGGAGGAAATGTCGAAAATTTAGATGGTGGTTTCTGGTGTTTACCCACAGTTTTAAATCATGTAAATCATAGTATGAAAATAATGACTGAGGAAACTTTTGGACCAATAATACCTGTGATGTCTTTTACTACTGTTGAAGAGGCGGTAAAATTAGCAAATGATACAATTTATGGATTAAGTGCTGCTGTTTTTGCTGGTTCTGAAGCTGAAGCTTTAGCAGTTGCTAGTCAGATAAATGCTGGAGGTATTAGTATTAATGATGCGGGTTTAACAGCATTTATCAATGAAGGAGAAAAAAATTCTTTTAAGTTTTCCGGTTTAGGTGCTTCTCGAATGGGAGTTGATGGTATGAAAAGATTTATGCGGAAAAAATCGATTTTAAGTAAAGTAAATTCTATAATTAACCCTTGGTGGTTTAAAAGTTGATGAATGAATTATCTCTGGATAAAAAATTAATTGTTTTTTTGCTCAAAATATTACATACTTCTGTCTTGATTTTTACCTTGACTGGATGGCTATTACCTAATAAATTGTTATTGATTTATTTAGTTTGGATACCACTAATGGTGATTCAATGGCAACTAAATCAAGAAACTTGTATATTGACAAATCTGGAAAATTATCTATTAGGTGAAACTAACAAACAAAAGTCAGAACAACAGGGTCAATTTGTGAAATCTTTGTTTTTAAATTTATGCGGTTTTGTACCAGCAGATAACTTTTTAAAATATTTGATTTATTTCACGATTTTTTCCTGTTGGAGTATTGGAGGTTATAAATTTTATCTGTATTATTATGGCTATTGAAGAAGGTCGTAGGTAGTAGGTTTTAGGTGGTAGGTGGTACTTACAGCACTTTCCAATGTAATCAGGCACACCTTATTTTAAGGCAGAATTCAGAAGTCAAAAACTAAGAAGATTGGACTGTACCTCATAGCAAAGGAAACCACTGTATATTATGTCCGGATAATTAGGATTTGCTGATTAACTATCAAAGCATTGACAGATAAAGGTAAGTGTCTTCTGAGATCCCAAGAAAATGCGCTTGTTTTAGTTTAAAACGTTCAAAAAGGAGCGCATTTTGGGCAAATCAAGGACTGAAAACTTGAGGAACAATTCTTACTTCTACCTCCTCTAAATTCCCCGTTTCTCCTGACTCCTGACTCCTGACTCCTCTCTCGTTATTTATAACTATTCAACCGGACATAATATTATATATTTTTTCGTAAGCATTCAGCGGTCAGCTATCAGCTATGAGTTATTAAGTAATTATCTTGGAAAAAGTAATTAGTATTCAAGGATAATGAAAAGTGATGTTTGCGCAGCATTCCGCAGGAAATGAAATAGTCCTTTCAGCTAACCTTGGTTATTGCTTGATTCTTTCTTTCATGCATCTGAAGCGCTGAACGCTAATAGCTGAATGCTTACATTTTTTCAGCGATAATATGATGTGAAGAAGGTCGTAGGAGTTAGTTGAAAAAACCTATCTTATTACTTCAATAGTAAGGTAAGTTTCAATATATTCCCTACTCCCTACTCCCTACTCCCTACTCCCTACTCCCTTGTTCCTCATATAATACCTTCTTTTCTCAACTTTTCAATAGTTGCACGTTGAGTTTCAATAAAATGTTTTCGCTCAACTACTCCACCATCCATAGTATTAGCAGGATAAGCATGAAACTGACGATAACTTTCTGCATAAATATCCCATCGTTGCCTTGCTAATAAATTTTTCATTCCCACTTGAGAGCGATAGTTGCGGAGACCCATAATATCAATTTCACCATAGGCGGCCATGCTTTCCCCTGCACCCGTTTCCGCTAATATTAAACCTCGGTAGTCGATAATTTTAGAACCCCCATCAACGGAAGCTTCAGGAATGGGAGTATTGGCAATACCTGCAGTATTAGCAGATATCACATACATCATATTTTCCACAGCACGAGAAACTTTCGCTGCTTCTTTTGGCGATCGCGCTTGCCCATAAACTTCTGAAGTAGGATGCAGTAAAATTTCTGCTCCACGCATTGCCAAACATCGGGTCACTTCTGGAAATAAAATTTCATCGGAGGCAAAGGCAGCAAAATTACCGATCGCTGTTTTAGCAACGGGAAATACTCCCTCTAAACCATAACAGTCGAGATATTTATCCCATACATCGTGGGGAGTAGGAGCAAACATGGAGTTAAGACGGCGATAGCGCAATACGATATTGCCACTGGGGTCAATGAGAAAGCAGCTTTGAAAATATAATTCGGGAAAGTTGGGGTCAACTTCATAAGCATTGCCCCCTAGAAAAATATCATTTTTTTGAGCAATCTCTCCTAGGCGATCGTAGATGGGGTCAGTCATTTCTAAACACGCTTTATTTGCCCAACTTGTCAAAGACTCGGCCATCGGAAAACCTGTGAGAAAATATTCTGGCAGTAAAACTAATTTACAGTTTAGGCCAATAAAAGCTTTACTAGCAGCTATTTGTTTGGCTAGGTGATTGATGGTTGATTGAATCAGCGATCGCGCAGATTCCCGATCGTTGGCCTGATTTACTGCTTTCGCCTGGACTTGAAGGGCCAAAGCCTGGAAAGGGGTAACTTGATTGATAGCTTCTATCATATTTTGCTATAGTCATCCTCGGCATGGGTGTGTAGAAAATCTCTAGGAAATTTTGAAGAAGTATTCAGTAGTCAATGAGTGACTGAGAATGGGGTTGTGATTAGACTTGGAGGAAAGCTGTAGATATTAAAAGATAAAACAGTAACAAAGAAGAAGAAATCATTTATATTATACCAATGTTGCCTGACAATTTAAATTGGCGTTGGTAAATTTAGCTATGATTTTCGTGCTTAGGGAATAGGGAATAGGTAGGGACTTTGAATACAAAGTCCCTACAGATTATTTCGTTTACGGGTTGTTCGGGAGCAAGTAATGAAAGGGGTATTCATAATTCTTATGTTGATTACAGTTAGTCCAAATATCTTAATTCTTATGTTGATTCACCAACACCTTTAAATTTATTGTCAAGGGCTAAAAGATTAGTTCTGTAGCTTTCATCAATGAGAAATTATATTACTTGGGTAATTCCAATATTCTCAAAGTAAGGGGCGTAATATTATGCGCCCCAGAAAAAATAACTGTAGTTAAAGTGTTAGGAGTAATGCACTCCAAGGCTTTCTCGGTGGATGATAAACTCTATAACATTAAGAAGGTTGGTCTTGATTAATCTGGCGTTCAATGGTTTGAATGGCCGCATTAAGTCCAGCTAATCTAGTTTCTAGATCATCTCGCATCCACTTGAGGAATTTCAGTTTATTTTCCTGATGGACTTTACGAGACTCTGGTTGAAAAAAGTCCCAGCCACAGCAGGGTTTAGCAAAGAATGGAAACATAGGTAATACTCTCAACTCATCTTTACTTAATATTTTGAAACAAAAATTCTAGAAATGGCAAATTATATTCTAATTTATTTCTTAAATATCAAAAGTGAAGGCCATGCTAGTCAGCAAAAATCCTGAGAAGTCCGTACTTCAAAAAGTAGAGCATTATATTTATGTAAATATATTAGACTTGTCGCTTGATAAACTAAAAAATTGTAGAAATCCCCTTATGTAAAGCTTGTAATTATATCATGTCCGGTAGCATCGGTATTGTATAGCAAAGGTAGGCAACAGCTCCGGAAGGCAACAAACAGGAAAGCTTAAGAGCAAGAAAAAAACTTAAATTTCCTGTAGATATCCACGCTAACTTTTACACAAACGATACCAACGGACATGATATTATTTATAGATAAAAAGACTCAAAATAATTACCCTGTCTAGGTTTTGGATATTTTTTCTATCTATTTAGCGACAACTCTATTATATAACCTCCTTGGGTCTGTTTCTATAAAATGCAAGTAAGTATCCAATCGAACTTAATATCAGTAGTGCTCGCGATCGCTTCCTTACTTAGTTTCATACATTAATCACCACTATTGTTAACAGTAATCAGTTTCACAACACTCTGATTTTTTTCAAAGTAGATCGAGTTTAGTAAACTCAAACTAAACCTAATTTTAGCACTTTCAAATATTGATCCAAACTTGATTTGATGCTAAAATTTATACTGTAATTTTTAGGCAATAATTACGGTTCTAATAGAATTACTTATTAAATATAAAAAACTCTAGATTTGCCTGAAAAATCTTAAATAATATTTTGCATTTATTTATAAAGGAGATATGATTATGGTTGCTCAATCTTGTATCTATTCATCACCTCTACAAAAAGCAATTGACCGTTATCCACTAACTGTAACACCCGAAACTCCTCTGGTAGACGTACTAAAACAAATGAGTCTGTTACAAAGCAGTTGTGAAATACCTGTCAATACACTGACAAATGGAATTCATGAATCACCATTATCAAAACAGGAAAAAGCTACAAGTGTTTTAATTGTAGAACAAAAATATGTTGAAAAAGATCAAAAATATAATGCACAATCTTCTTTTCTATTAGGAATATTTACTGTCAGCGATCTTGTTAAACTAATTGCGACTGGTCAAGTTGGTAATCTAAGCAATTTATCAGAAAATGTCAAGATAAAAGAAGTCATATCATCTAATTTTGTGACTATAAAAGAATCAGACGATCAAGATTTATTTACTGCTTTATCTCTGTTTCGCCAACATAAAATTAGTCATCTACCAGTGCTAGATAGTATGGGTCAAATAGTTGGCGTTGTGACACCAGAAAGAATTCGTCAAGTACTGCAACCTTCTAATATTCTCAGCTCAAGAAGGGTAAATGAAGTAAAAAATGATTCTTTTACAGTCACAACTCCAGAAACGGCATCATTGTTGGAGGTTAGTAAATTGATGTCTGATCAACAAGTAAATAGTGTAATCGTAACACAGAATAAAAAAAATAAAACACAAAGGACTGAAATTGACAAACCTGTTGGCATAATCACTACAGATGATATTGCACAAGGCTATTATATAAATATGAGTTTGGCAACAACACCTGTAAAAAAGGTAATGAAAACGCCATTGAATTGTTTGAAACAAACAGATTCTCTCTGGGATGCTCATAAAAAAATGTTGCATGAACAGGTAGAAATATTGATAGTATGTGGTAAACAAGGAGAGTTTCTGGGAACAGTTAATCAGACTAGTTTACTGCAAGTATTAGACCCGACAGTAATGTTTGGGTTGGTCAGAAAATTACGAAAAGATGTTAATCAACTGCAAGCAGAAAAATTTGAACTATTACGCACTAGAAATGCACAATTAGAAAAAGAAGTGCAGGCACGAACGGCGGAAATACAAGCACAGTTAGAACGCGATCGCCTCCTGGCAAAAATAGCTCTTCGGATTCATCAATCTCTAGATATAGATGAAATTATTAATGCTGTAGTGACAGAAGTTAAGCAATTCCTCAAAACAGATCGAGTAGTGTTATTTCAGGTAGAAACTGCAAAAGTCGCTAAAATAGTTGCTGAGTCAGTAGAAAAAAACTGCAACTCCTGGATGGGAGAAACAATTTCATCTGAATGCTTAATGTCAAATTTAAACATGAATCAAAATACTATTCAGGCAGTTTCTGATATCACTCAAACAGATTCAAGTACAGAAAAAATTACTGAGCTGAAGGAAAAACAGGTAAAAGCTTGGTTAATAGTACCAATTTCCCAAGATGGACAACTATGGGGACTGATGTGTACCCAGGAAGGTTCGGGAATTCGAGAGTGGCAACAATCTGAAATTGATTTTTTGAAGCAGCTAGCAACTCAGTTAGCGATCGGTATTCAACAGGCCCAACTTTATCAACAAGTACAAACTCTGAACACAGATTTAGAAAAACAAGTTCAAGACCGCACAGCAGAATTGCAACAAAAAGTGCGAGAACTACAGCAACTTAATATTCTCAAAGATGATTTTTTAAGCACTGTTTCTCATGAGTTAAGAACACCTCTATCGAACATGAAAATGGCTATTCATATGTTGAAAGTCTTTCCTGTATCAGAACGCGGTAAAGAATATTTAAATATTTTAGATACAGAGTGTAAAAGAGAAATTAAGTTAATTACCGATTTGTTAGATTTACAGCGCTTAGAAGGTGGCACTGAATTTATCCCTATAGATACAATAGATTTAGCAAGTTGGCTTCCCACTATGATCGATCCTTTTAAATCTAGAGTTAGAGAACGGGAACAAACTCTAAAAGTTAAATGTTCTAAAAAACTACCTAAAATTATATCTAATAATCATAGTTTAAGCAGAATTTTAGCAGAACTCCTGAATAATGCTTGTAAGTATACCCAGAATGGTGGCGAAATTAAGTTTTCCGTTGAATCTAACCAGAAAAAAAGTAGCAAAAAAAGCCTTAAAGAAGTACCTTCTACAATCAAATTTATGATTAGTAACCCATCAGAAATTCCCGAATCTGAGTTACCTAAAATATTTAATAAATTTTATCGAGTGCCTAATGCCGATCCTTGGAAACAAGGGGGGACAGGTTTAGGTTTAGCTCTAGTAAAAAAATTGGTAGAGCAGCTAAATGGCAATATACTTGTCACTAGCAGTAATGGTTGGACAACTTTTACAGTAGAACTACCAACGTAAAGGAATTGCATCAAATTCTAATTTCCGAAATTTAATTTTGGCTAGCCCACTTCCTTATTTCTTCTTAATACTATAAAGTAATAACTGTAGTAAATAACTGCATTAAAAGTGCATTCAGGGAAACAAAGACAACAGAATATTTCTCACTCTCAGGATTGGTCATGGCCTCTATGGCCTATTTTACCCTTATACCCTTATGGACAAAGACGAACATTACGAAAGGAGATTGTCAAAGATACAATCTGGACTTTTGACCAACTTCAGGGTATCTTCTATGTCACTGTACCAATTCGGATGACAGTGGTAAGAATGATCGGAGGTGGTTTGTTTGTCTACGCCCCAATAGCACCAACCCGGGAATGTGTGCGCCTTGTCAATGAATTGGTAGAAAAATTTGGAGAAGTTCGCTATATTATTTTACCAACTATTTCTGGCTTAGAACATAAAGTATATGTGGGACCCTTTGCGAGAAAATTTCCCACAGCTGAAGTTTTTGTCACGCCCAACCAATGGAGTTTTCCTCTAAATTTACCCCTGAGTTGGTTGGGTTTACCAAGAAACCGCACCTACTTACTCCCTGTGAATAGTGGAGATGCACCTTTTGCAGCAGAATTTGACTACGCAACTCTCGGACCCCTTGATATTGGTTTCAAACCTTTTGCAGAAGTAGTATTCTGGCATAGTCCATCCCAAACTTTACTGGCGGTTGATACTGTTTTATCTGTACCTGCTGAACCGCCCGATATTTTGAATTTAGATCCCTATCCGTTATTGTTTCATGCCAAAGATGATGTGTTTGATGTGGTAGAGGATACTCCCACAAATAGATGTGTAGGGTGGCAAAAAATATGTTTGTTTGGATTATATTTTCAGGTGGGTGCTTTAGAGGTAGTTCCTACTGGGGAAATTTTTAAGAATGTTTGGAAAGCAGGCGATCGCTCGAAGCGTGCATATTTTGGTCTCTTACCGTGGCGATGGAAGTCTGACTGGCAGCGTTCTTTTACACAATTACGACAGGATGGGCGGTTGTTAGTAGCACCTATATTGCAAACCCTGATTTTGAATCGCGATCCCAAACAGGTGATGGAGTGGGTTGAGAAAGTGGCAAGTTGGAATTTTCGGCAGATTATTCCCTGTCATTTTGACGCACCTATTCAGGCAAGTGGGTATGAGTTTAGGCAAGGGTTTAGTTTTTTAGAAAAGGATAGTGGGGGGTATTTACCAGAGACAGATTTACAGTTTTTGAGACAATTAGATGATAAGCTTACAAAAATAGGGGCTTTACGTTAAAGCTGAAGAGCATTTTCTTATTTTCCCTATAAGATAAATCAAAACTGATTTACAAACAATCCCACAAGTTTAACTTAAGCAAAAGGGAATTACGATGAACATAATCAGAGTTGTTTTGATTGAAAAGCATGACTCAAGTCGTGCTGGGTTGGTAGCTGCATTACAAATGTCTGAAGGTATTAAAGTAGTTGGGGATGCCGCTTCTGGCCAAAAAGGTTTAAATATTGTGCAAACAACTCAGCCTGATGTAGCAATAGTTGCTCTTAATCTACCTGATATGGATGGAGTTGAACTAACTCAGAAGTTGAAACAATTAAATGGTGCTCGGGAATATAAACAAACAAAAGTGTTAGTTTTAACAACAAAAGATAGTGAAGATACTGTAATAGCTGCTTTTAGTGCTGGTGCAGACTCATATAGTCTCAAAGATGTCAGTTTTAGTAATTTACTTCAGGCTATTGAGGTTACTAATGAAGGTAATAATTGGATCGACCCGGCGATCGCTAGTGTGGTAATTAAGCAAGCTCAGGAAACTTCTGATAGTAACTATCCAACTTCTCAACCACTAATAAAACTAAATGAAATGGACTGTGCGCCGGGAGGAGATGGAATAATTCAGATAGATCCTCTAACAGAAAGAGAATTAGAAGTATTACAGCTAATAGTTTCTGGGTGTAGCAATGCTCAAATTGCTGACAAGCTTTATATCACTATCGGAACTGTCAAAACCCATGTTCGTAGTATTTTAAATAAGCTATGTGCCAACGATCGGACTCAAGCAGCAGTCCGTGCTTTGCGTGCTGGTTTAGTTAGTTAAGCTCGATCGATTTCCTTTAATAGTTATGCTTTCTATCTGCATTAGTCAAAGATGTCAGAGTGGTTTAATAGCTTGAATAAAAAGATTTTTTTATTCAATCCTTTGCTATTAAAAATTCACCCCAACTAATTCTTGACTTATCCTATCTTGAAAAAGAGTTTATTAATTCAAGGAAAAGTATTCAATATATTTTCCTTGGATTCTGATCAAATATTAGTTATACTAAAATGATTGAGAAAATTTAGTCAGTCTAGTCAATTTTTTTCTTAGCTTCTTCTTTAGCATTTTCTACAATGTGTTCTACTCTAGCCTCATCTTGCTTAACTTGTCCTTCAGCTTTGTCTTCTGGATTACCAGTAATTTCTCCAAGCATTTCTTGAGCTTTACCTTCAATATTTTTAACAGTTGCTTTTACTCTATCTTCGGTAGTCATGGATATTAACCTCAGAACTTTTTTATCTACATTTATATACTAATAATAATTTTTTAAACTTTCTTCTATCGAAAGGAGTATCTTGATGTATTTTATGATTATACCATTTGATAGATATAGCAGTCCTATTTTATTTGTGTATAAAAACCTTATCGCTTTTAGGGAACAGGGAACAGGCGGGAGTGTCAGTTTTTTTAATCGACAGATAAAGGTTTTAGGCTTTTTTTCGCTCCAGTGGGTCTGGCTTTTTCGGCTTGAGCAAGCAGAAAGTTAGGGTTGAAAGGAGAATAATTGCAGAAAAATTGAGGGATAAAATATTCGACTAACTCCTCTAAATTCCCCATTTCTCCTGTCTCCTGTCTCCTGTCTCCTCCCCTCACCCATAAGACTTTCCATACGCAAACCCTAATTATTCGGTAATTCGGTAAGATCGGTATAGTTTTTGATTTTGCCTCTATCAACAAAAAAGCCTAGCATTATTAGCTAGGTCAGTAATTTTTATGTCACTTATGAATACTTGATGATATGTGCAGCTCAACTAATTATAATTGATAACTAAATTATACCTGTTCCTTTACCACGATTATCTTCAGACATAGTTAACTTTCCATCTTCATTAGTCTGATTTATTTCTTTCATAGTTTTAGCACGTTCTAGTCTTTGTTCTTCTTCTTGCTGTCTTAAATCTCCTGGTTCATTGACATACATTTCAGGTTCAATCGCAAAATTATTTAACCTACCTTCTGTATCAACAGTATAACCTGATGTAGTATTATTTTCTTCTCCTTCTGCTTCAGGAGTTTTCATAAAGTTTTCTCCCTCTCTTTCCATCCTATCTGCTACATCTGTAGGAATGATATTAGCATCGTAGTTAGGACTTATATTTGTTTGATTTGTCATTATTTAACCTCCAAATAAATTTCTATTGAACTTAAAAAAAATGTTTTATCGATCGCTCGACTAAAGCAGATATTATTCAGTATTTTATTTTTTATGAATCAACTTTAGGAACAACATCAGGACGTTCTTTGTTTTCCCAACCAGGGGGACGCTTAGAGTTGTACCAGGCAATAGAACCCATTGTTACTGCAGCAACGAACCCAATTACCAATACTGCTGTTGCAGCAAAAGGAAAATGAGGTGCTTTTGTAGCAACTTCTAATAAATACATAATATTAGAATGCTCCTTAATCCGAAATTTGAACTTACTACAGTCATAGTAAATTAAAAAAATATAAATTCACATCTATCAAAAGGTTGAAGTGGCAGTAAAGCTTGGATAATTTTAGAGAGACAAATAAAGAATTAATAACAGTTGCAATAAAGATTGAGTTGCCATAATTCACAACTCATATAGGAGAGATAAGAATTGAATACGACAGAAAAATCAAGAGTTAGGGTAGATTTTTTATAGGCTTGGTTTACCCTATTTCCTGTCTCTTTTTCACGATATTTTTAATTTGGGATAGAATGAATAATTAAGATCCAATAAAAACAACTTTTTTGATTTGCTGGGTCTGTATAGGATCTATATCTTGAGATAGATGACTTATTTCAGTGTCAGAAGTAAGATACATTCTATAATAAATATATTTTTTACCTGAATTATTAAAATTAAATAAAGCCCTCTATTAAACTTTCATATAACTATTTGGCTGGGTATCAAGTTCCTCATTTTCCTGAAAATGGTACTTGTCATGAATGGAATGGAAACTACGATATTGAATCGGGAGATGAAAATATTCAGAGCAATTTGCCAGAATATGAAGCCTAAGTTTTTGTTTGGCAATAGTAAATAATATGAAATAGGTTAATATTTGCTAGCGATAAGATGAGAGATAGGGAGATGGGGAAATTCATAACTAGCATCATTTTTCGTATTTCATATAAAGCGTTGACAAACTTGCCTCACAAGTTGATAATATAGCAATTCTCATCTCTGAGTGAGATACAAAGTTCTGGGTTTTAGAGAACTGAAAACAGAGAACAGAGGACATAAAAGAAGGAGAACCAAGATACCTCACAAAGAGTGAGATAGATTATATACCACAGAACCATTTTATTAAGGAGATTAACATGGATATTATTCGTTTAATTTGTGCGATTTTTTTACCACCGCTTGGCGTATTTCTGCAAGTAGGTTTTGGCGGTCAATTTTGGTTGAATATTCTTTTGACTTTACTGGGTTATATCCCAGGAATTGTTCATGCTGTTTGGATTATTGCTAAAAGATAAATAGTTATTATATTTTAGGTGGTAATATCCGGGTATTTATGCCCAAATTACCACCTATAATCTTATTATCAATTTAACCTTAAACCTTCTTCAAGAAATTAAATAGAGGTTACTAAAGTTCAGGATTTTTACTTATATATGGATGAAATAATCAATATAATTATTAATGGATTAAAAGATGTACTTGAAAGTACTATAAAAGTCATACCAGCCATACTAATAGCATTAATTATTATTTTTTTAACTCGCTATGCAGCAAAATTACTTCGGAACCTTGCTCAACGGGTAGGAAAGCGTGCAACTCGTAGTAAATCCTTACAAATTTTAATCACAAAAACTACCCATGTGGGTGTTTGGGTAATAGGAGTTATTATTGCTTGTGTTATTGCTTTTCCCGGTTTAAAACTAGGAGATATTATTGCGACATTAGGTCTTGGTTCTGTTGCAGTTGGTTTTGCATTTCAAGACATATTTAAAAATTTTCTTGCAGGAATATTACTCTTATTACAAGAGCCATTTCGTATCGGCGACCAAATAATAGTTGATAAGTATGAAGGTACTGTAGAACAAATTGATATTAGGACTACGAAAATTCGGACTTACAATGGCGAAAGAGTGATTTTACCTAATGCTAATGTATTTACCAGTGCTATACAAGTAAGAACTGCTTTTGGTATTCGACGAACTGACCTAGGAGTAGGTGTAGATTATAATACTCCTTTATCAGAAGCAGCAGAGATATTATACAAACTTATTCAAAAGGTTGAAGGTGTCTTAGAAGATCCCGATCCTGAGATAGATTTAGTTAGTTTTAATGATAGTTCAATAGACTTTATTGTGCGGTATTGGACTAAGGCAGAACAGAAAGAAGTACGCCGAACTCAAACTCACGCAATTATTGCTATTAAGAAAGTTTTTGATCGGGTAGATATTAATATTCCTTATCCAATTCGGACTGTTTATTTCTACAATCAGAATAAGTATAATGATTATATTCCTATAGACCTTCGGCAAAACATAAAATCTTCCCAGTAAAGCAATTTATGTAATCCAGATTATCAATTATTTAATTACTGTAATTACTGCTAAAGATCGAAGATATTTATAATTTTTCCTCAATCCTAATTTTAACTGATATCAAATCCGCTCGGGTTCGGTATAAAAAAAATTTTCATCTTCATCCAAGAGCAAATGTTTCGCGCATTCTCTTCCCTCCTGAGGAGGTCCTTCCCCTCCACCGGAGGGGGAGGGGCGAGGGGTGGGTTGACTCGGTCCTCCTAGATTAACTATCTAATTACACCGATGCTACCGGATTTGATATGATGACTGATTTAGAGAGAAGATGCAGTATCAGGAGCAATTTTGACTCCACCTTCTTTATTAATTGTTGGTTTGTAATTAGAAGGCTAATCCAGATAATTACTATAGCCTGGCACACAGCAACTGGAAGGGAGTGAAAGGAAGTTATTTCAAAGGTTTAAGAGATTACTTCCTTTCGTCGCTAATCACCACTTGTCAACCGGACTTGATATTAAGCCTCTGTTTTAACAAAGAACAATGTGATACGGGGACCGATTTCAATTCCACCGCGATTAGGGGAAACCCATTTATTAATGTACTTTTGACCATCACCACAGTAGTCTACACACATGATAGCAATTCCCAAAGTTATGAGGTACAGTTGTTTTTCTTCTTTATCTATTCCCTGTTCCCTGTTCCCTGTTCCCTCAAACCTAAAATTTTGTACCTCACCAGTATGGGAATTGCTATATTAAAATTGCTGTAAGATGAATTCAAAAGTTCCCAAAATTAATGCTTCCGGTGTTGGGTAGTAGAGTACACCCTTCTGTTGTATAGTCCATTTCAAACGAAAGCAAAACTCTTGCCAAGATACATAACCGTTACCGTCAACATCTAACAAATTGCTAATCATCTCCCTTTGTTTTCCTGTGACATGAACACCTGTGAAAATATCATCAAGAAAATGATTGATGGGTATCTCTTCCATTGTTTCAGGAATCTCTGGGTTTTGCCAAAATATGCTAGGTTTTGAAGTCAGTTCCTCTATACTTTCATGAGACGGCGAATTAATTTTTTCTGACAACTTTTTCCATCGTTGTTTGAGACTAACGATCAGTGGGTGTTCATCAGGAACATCGCTGTCTGAGGTAATAATTTTCAGCATAGACGATGAAATACATCCTCCGCTATATTCGTATAATTGCGCTAACCCAGTAATAGTATTATAGTCAAAGCTTTGTCCGCGAATTAAGTGATCATCAATTTTTTCTTCCATCTTTTTGCATAAGTTTTCATCCCATCCGGTTTTTTCTGGTTCGCCGAATCGTTCAATCATAGCTTGACGTAGCATTTCGGCATTGGCAAAATCGCTGATTCTTACAGTCTGCTTGACACCAATCATACTAGCAACGGCACCCATTTTATCTCCCATGAATCCATGCCATCCACCGAACACGAGATCGAAAGCTTCCTTACCATAAACTTCCTGGTCCCTAGGGACAGGTTCTTTTGATGCAATTGTATGTACTTTGCGCGCAGCTTTAATAATGGCTGGCAGGTTGTATGTACGAGTTACAAATTTATTGCCAAGCCTAGCTAGATTTGTTAATGTAATACTTGAGCATGAATGACCCAAAGCTGCTCCAGCCTTGCAAACAGCACTCCATATCCCATCAGCACCATTTGCCAATGCTTCTAAAACCGTTGACTCTGCCAAACCAAAACCACAATGTACATGAACAAGTAGCTTACCATTTGACCAATTTGCCGAAATCATGGTTTCACGAATAATGCTAGTCAGTTTGCTTACAGTTTCTGGCAGCAAAAAACCCGTTGGTTCCTCTATCATCAGTCCAAAGGGACGCCGATCGCTAGGCAGATTACCCAAAGCTTCAACGAGATGGAGCGCTCTGGTTAAACCCTCTGTATCAGTTTCAAAATTTGCGAAATCTCTCAAATTTACAAGGAGACGTGGAGGAAGTTTTTGTTCGCCCCGTGGCATCAAATTTTTATTACCCCACTCCACTTGGTTTAAAATAAATTGGTTAAGATCGAACTGCTGATAATTGATGGCAGGACTACATAAATCTATTTCGATAATCGCATTACTCATCTTATGATCGTTGACCATTTCCAACAATCCATCTGCTGGCTCATCAATGGGAACTCCATATTTATCTAAAGCACTGTAAGCTTCGCTAAATCCCCACATATTATCTAAAGTTCCACCCAGATCGATCCAATGTTTAGGAATTTGGTCATCAACATTTCTGTTAGAACCATAAGTGCCAAGAATCACTTCATTTAGTTCAGTTTCAGCAATAGATTTTAAGATATTTATTTTGTCTTCAAGGACATGACCACGAGCAGTTCCCACAGTGGTTTCACGAACAGAATTATCTAGAACAAAGATTTCTAGTTCTTGTAGGGTTTTAAGTTCCTGATCTGCTTCACTGCTTGCCCTGTCGATTATACTTTTGAATTTGTTCATTTTTCTATCACCCTCTAAATTTTTTTTACTATAATATCAAATCTGGATAATTACTATACTCAAGTCATTGCGACTGGAACGGAGTGGAAGGAAGCAATCTCCGCGCATCCTTGAGATTGCTTCCTATCGTCGCAATGACGACTGTTCAATTGGATTTTATATAACAAGCGCATTAGCAATAATATACACAGGACTTACGCATAACCAGCATATCTAGTAGGGGGCGATTTCCTCCGGAATGCTGCGCAAACGCGAATCGCCCCTACAGATGGTGTATGACTTAATATTTTGCGTAAGTCCTGATACATTTAGTCGCTACGCCGCTTCCACAAACTGACCAAGGATACCACATACTGAAACTTACGAGCGTGTTCCCGAATTAGGAAGGGCATATCCTGCGTGTCGAGCAACTCAAAATCTTGGTTTAGCTCTCCTTGCAATACAGTCAAGGAATCCTCACCATCATGTCCGCCCAGCCAAGCATCCCGTGGAGTGAAACGCTCATCCCAGGTAAACGGTGTGGCTAGCACCAGTAGTCCACCTGGCCGTACTAGACCGCGTGCGCCACACAACCGACCGAGAAATCCTCTAGGACTAGGTAGACGACAAATAAGATTAGCCGCTAACACCACATCAAACCCAACGAGTTCGGGGGGCAACCCACAGGCATCGGCACGGCGAAAATTCACTATACGGCGATCCAAGTCTTCTGGCAAGCAAACTTCAGCTTGGCTGGTGTTTTCCCCCTCATCCCGACGACTATAAGCTAGTCTGCCTTTGCGACGTAGGGTTTCGGCTGCTTCAATAAAGGTGACACTGAGGTCGATCCCTAACACTGACTCGCATCCCCGGGCTAACTCGAAGGTTGAGCCACCAACGGAGCAGCCAACATCTATTGCCCGATCCTTCTTGATTCCCAGGCGATCGGCTGTCTCCAAGGTTAGTTGAGCAATACGCTGGGGAAATCCCACGGCATTCTTGGGGCCGAAATTGTATGGCATTACTTCATCAGCAAACTCATAATGCAGCATCAGGTTTTCTGCCAAAATTTTCTCACCTTCATAGGCTTTAACTCCATTGCTTTGGCTACTAATCAGTACCGCATCGCAGCTTGCGTCACCATCATCAGATCGCACAAGCCTGAATCCTGCGTGCTGGAAGAAGTGACGCCGGAAGTGAAACCTTGCCCACTGGGTGGCTTCATCTCCAGTGCTGATAAAAGAGCCACCAAGAATCATCTTATGTTCGCCATCGAAGCAAGGGGTACTAAAGTCATCATAGATCCGGTGAACGCGGAACCCTTCTAAGGGATTGAAGTCATCCTCACACCAATGCCAGACATTGCCGAAGACATCGTAAAATCCAGCTTCGTTAGCTGGTAAAGCATTCACTGGAGTTTCCGAACCCCAAGTTAAATTCAAATTAACTGGCGGGTTGCCCCTACGCAAGCAATGATGTTCGGCTTCCGTTAAAAGTCTGTAGGGTGCAGGGCTGTTATCCTGCTCAGTCTTCCAGGCACAGTAGGCTTTCGCTTCATACCAGTTGACACCAACAGGCCAAGACCAAGGCATCTCTACCACCTCAAATATTGTCCGCAGTCGGTATTGGTGCAGTCCTGCTGGTCCATCAGCAACCCAGAAAGTAGGCCATTTAGTATTGCGATTTTGCCTCCAAGCCCAGCCCTCTTCTGTCCAGTATTTCGATTCCTGGTATCCGCCTGCAACAACAAATTCGTAGAATTCACGATTAGTAACTAAGTATTGACTGGCTTGAAAACTCCGAACCCTTACCTGCCGTGAACCATACTCGTTGTCCCAACCAAAATAGGGTTCTCTCCAAGGCTTACCCAAGGTGACAGTTTTGCTGGAAATGGCGATTAACTCGTTCTCAACGGTATGACTCTCTGCAAATGCTGAAGGATGCAGGTTTGGCCATGCTTCTGGACGACGCAAAACCGACAGTGGTAACTCTCGTAGCAAGACACTGGAGGTTTCGATGTGGATGCGTTCGTGTTCAAATCCTAGGAATAGTGCCCATGCGGGATTGTCCATCGCAATCGGTGGATGGCTGTCTTCCAGGTCGGGCAGGGTTTCAATCAATTCCCGGATAATTTTGTAGGTGCTGCGTCTGTATTCAACAACTTCACGAACTGACGGCCAATCCATTTCATTCTTGGACATATCGTCCCAGGACATCTCATCAACACCTGTTTCAAACAATTGCTCGAAGTATGGATTAATCGACTCGTGGATGAGTCCAGCTAGCCGAAGCTTATTGATGTAGAGTACGGCAGGGTGGCATAGATAGAATATTAGAGGATGACGAAGTTGGTGGTAGGGTGGATCGAGGAATGCCTGTTCTCCTTGTAGTGCTGACAACAAAACTTCGGTCATTAGCCAGCCATTATCAAAGTAGTCCAGAACTTCGCGGCGCGTGCAGGTGGCTAGATTTGGGATCGGCAATGCTTTTAGGACTTCTGTAGGTCGCAGCCCAGTCCACCACCAATCTGGACAAGGGTCAATCAGGGGATCTGTTTGATCTTTCTCCCCTTTCTGCTCAGGAGAGAAGAGTGTAGTTAGATCTAGATTTGGATTACGTGTTAAAGTCATTATACTTAGTCTTTGATAATAATATGAATTATTATCAAACAATTGAATCAAATTATAGGCGATCGCTGTCCTTAGCCAGATTATCAGTTAATGAAACACGATACAAGCAAAGGAGATGGGTGATTGGGTGATGAGGAAATTTCTAATACCGTTTCACGGAAGTTAAAAGTCATGCATCAAGTGCTAATTGGTGAGGTTCCTATTTCCTGCGGAAACGCTCCGCGAACAGAATGTAAGACGCATATCTGACAGTCAAAAGTAAGATTTTATAGGCTTAAGAGTTTGATGCTACAGTAATTTCAGGCAATTATTTCACATAGGGGGTTTGAAACTATTTGTGACATCTTTAAAGTGAATTGGTATAACTAGCACAATTTTTGGCGTTGCATTATCAAGGGATGATTTTGATATCTGACCAAAAATTTGCTCTTAGTTTATTAACAGTTTCAGATGCGTGCAAATTTAATCATCATCCCGCAACTATGCAACGCCCAATTTTTTGTATTTCATATTACCCAAATGATGGTTTGAACTTAGGAGTCTAGCTTCCTGTTTGACAGTAGACGAATGATATCAAGTCCGGTAGCATTGGTATTGTAAGGTAAGGGTAAGGAAGAAGGCTTTAGTTATCTAGGAGAGAAGGCTTAAAAGCTGGAAAAAACTTAAATTTCCTGTAGATATTCACCCTAACTTTTACACAAACGATACCAGTGGACATGATATGACCGCAGTCTGCAACTTATCTTCAATAGCAGACTTAATATCAAATCTGCTTAATTTGGTATAAAAATAATGTTCTATCTTCAGCTTCTTTATAAGAAGAGGTAATTATTAATTATTAATTGTTAATTATTAATTGTTGAAACCGATGCTACCGAATTTGATATAATTTCGGTGGAAATTCCACCTAATTACACAAATATCCAAATTGACAGCAGCATTAAAGTCTCTGTCAGCTTGGAAGCCACATTCTGTACATTCAAATTAGAAGATTACAGAAAGAGGCGATCGCCATCAAATATGAATAAATTCATTGTACGGCGATCGCTATCCTCACCAATATTAATCTGGTATGGTCATCAAAGAGACAACTTAAGCCTCATTTTTGACAAAGAACAATGCGGTACGGGGACCGATTTCAATTCCACCACGATTAGGAGAACCCCACTTGTTAATATACTTCTGACCGTCACCGCCATAGTCTACACACATTTCAAAGTCGTACTGTAGTTCGTTGTAACAACCAACTCCTAAACCAGGCATTTTAGCAGCACTGACATCAAATGTTTCACCAGCTTTATTAATAATGGTTAAACCCTTATCTCCACGCTCGATCAAGAGTAAATTAGGACTGTCCGCACTGTCAGCAATTTCGTTACCATTGCGATAATATTGAGATTCTCCCATCATTTGTTGGTGAAATTTTGTGCCAGCAACAATTGTAGGGTCGAAAGCATCAAAAGTTAAAATCAAAGGCGTTCCTTCTTTTCTCCCTAAAACGTAAGCTGTTGCTAAAACTAAATCGTTCTTGTCAAATTTCCAATTATCAAACTGTCCTATTGCCCAAGTATCGTGGTTCCGAGCAAAGGTAACCGCATTGTCTCCAGGTACAGCACGCTGAGTATCTACTGGATTAATTAAAGAGCGTAAGTCTCCCCCGTAAGTAAAAGCACTTTTCAAGGTATTAACCAGTTGAAAATCTGTTACTTTGGGAAACACTGGAATATATTTCATGCTCTCGTCAAAGTTGCGACCGATCGCTTCACCATAATAAAACTTATCTTCAGGGATAATTTCGACTATCTTTTCCAAATCCTCAACAGAAATGTGTTTGACAGCATCAAAGCGGAAACCATCGATGCCAAGATCCATCAATTTTTGCATATACTCATGCTGTTTCTGTTGCACATAAGGTAAGTCTGTCCTCAAATCTGGCAATCCTTCCTTGTCATTGGGACTGCATAACCAATCATTTTCAACTTCGTAGGAATTATTATAGTTGGCGATACATTTTGCCTCGTGGAAATATTCTTTTTTTGGGTAGAGCGGATATGCTTCAGGGAAAGGTGCAACATCTTTATAAAAACGATAATTAGCCATGTGATTAAAAACTACATCGGCAATAATTTTAATTCCCCGTTCGTGAGCAGCGTCAATCAAATCCTTTAAATCTTGCTCACTTCCTAGATTTCCTTCGAGAACATAATCATAAGGCTGATACTGAAAGTACCAGTATTTGTCTGATGTACAGGCATCATCTTCCCGTGATGGTGTTTGATTGGGAGGAGAAATTTGAATATAGTTATATCCTGCTGCTTTAATTTCTGGCAGTTCTGCTGTGACATTGGCAAAACATTCATCGAAAGCGTGGTAGATAACATCTGCTTTGGCAGGAGCAGCATTGGATGTCAGTCCAATAATTACTGCCAGGAAGCAGGTACAAACCCACGTTATTAGAAAACTGAAAGCCAAACGATTTTTTGTGTCCATAAATACGATTCCTGTTTCTACTTTATAGGTAATATCATGTTCCGATCATAAGTGATAAAAAAGTTTTTGTCTGTAGTAGAGATTTAGCCAATTAAATATCCATCTTTTTGCTCAAACCCTACTATGCAGCTCTAATTATAAATATTCAACCAGATATGATATAGCAAAATGATATAACAAATTGTCTGAATTTAAGGCTATTTATAATGAGACATCTCTAGAAAATAAACAAGCCTTTGTAACCTGTTGTCAAGGACAGCAATAGAGTTATCAAATATATTAGGTGGATTTTGTAGATTTAGAGAACTAATTTTTTATTTTGCTAAATAAGCAATTCGATTCAAGAAACGATTCAACCTTGTTCTCGTTAACTTGACTTCTGATTCGGATTCGCCCATCAATAATCCAATTTGCTGACCTTGCATAATATTTAATGAAGGAAAATGGTCCTTTTCAAACAAAAGAATATTTAAGGAACCACCATATTTAAAACAACCTATGCGATCGCCTTTTTTCACTTCAACACCATTTGTACTATCAGTAATATTCTTGAATGCTTCCTCAAATATCACTGAAGCAATAGTATTCAATCCTACAGGAATCATGCCAACACAACCATAATTGGCTGTTTCGATCACCAAATATCCCCGCCGAAAATGTTCAAAGACGCTGTAGCTATATCCATAACCAACATTATCATCGTTCAACAAACCCGGAAAATTATTGATGCCGAAATATTCTCCAGCTACATCTTCATTAGATTCTACAACCTTGCCAGATACAGGTGCATGGTAGTAGTGATAAGTATCAGGCATAAGAATACAAGAAACTGCAGTTCCTCCCAGGAAGCGATCGGCATAACTGGAATTATTCAACAGCTCTTTCACATTCAAAAATACTGTTTTGACAGCAATTTTTGTTTCCAATGTTAAGTCGTCAACAATCATATTGATGACACTATCTGCTGGAGCTACCACAACAGAATCATCATCTGGTGCAGTAATGGGTCTTGACTTGCTTTCTGTGTTGAGTTCCCTGGCAAAAAATTCATTAAAATTAGTAAATCCTTGATGTGCGGTTCCCGGTGCCGGACAAGAAAACTCAGAACAAACTGCATCTGCACCACCCAGTTCATTTATCCATTGGTCAATGAGGTCTGTGCTGTCAGTAGAATCAAGATAATCACCGCGCAAATCTACAAATTGTTTGGTCATTTCATAACCTTTACCTTTGGTGACAAAAGCCAAACCGTATTCATTCTTATAATATAGCCAACTAAATTTTTGGATATAATCCAACCCTTCTGGTACTCCCGGTAGCCACTCGTACCATTCTTCAAAGAAAGCGCATAGGGTATCTATTGTTGCCCCTTGCCAGTCCTTTTTAACGCTTTCATCTATACCTTCGGGAATTGGTTTGACATTTTCTACTGCTGCATCAAAAAAGGTTTTAAACCCAGTATCATCAGTATTGTACCAAGTTCTGATTTGGTTGATAAATGGTTGAATGTCTTCTTTGTTTGGTAGTGACATGATATTCTCCTTAAGTTAATTTCCTGAAAGTTGAGAAAGTTTTGAGGATGGCTGCAAATACAGCCATCTCTCGCAAAAAATAGCGTCGAGAGGTAGCAAAAAGCATTATTCTGACTAACTCCAATCAACAATATTGTTTGATCTACCATTGGTAGATTTTTCTTGTCAATAGGGGCGATCGTACTGTGGTATTGAGCATAGCGATCGCCTCTTTCCAAATATTAGGGAAGTAATCAAATCAAAGTGGGCTATTTTGCCCACCATGACTTCCCTAAAAGCAAAAGGGTGCGTTCTAACAAACACACCTGACCTAACTAAACACCCAATATGGCTGGATTAGCCCGAACTTCGTTAACCACCTCTCGCACGATGTCAAATAACTCAGCCACGATGTACTCGACAAAGGGCTTACCGTCCACATCTCTCTGTAATCCAAGGGTCCATAATGACCGAGCGCATTACCACGATCTTGTCGCCAGTTCCAGTACTGGAAGTAGGATCGGGAAGATTCGGGTCAGTCTCCGTCAAGCGTCCGAGGTAATCATTGAAAAATACCTCGCCGTAGGTGTCGCTGTAGAAGGATGTCGAACTAACAAGAATCTTATAGTTGTAGATGTCACGATCATCTGCCTTCAAACTGATGCGATCGTAGATCATCTCATTAAACGCATTCAACTTGTCCAGATTCGTTTCCACCGGGCCACCTGGGTTTAGCTTATAGTTGAAGGCATAAGTGAGGATATTCAAATCTGACCCCTCCTCGCGCAGAGTTGCCAGATCCGTACCCATGGCATCGTTGAGGATTGATTGAGGGGTTTTGCCAGACAGCTTGCTCAGAAAAGACTTGACTGCCTCTTCTTTACTTAGGGTTGAGTCAGACCAATGAGGCGTTGGCTCCACAGTGAAATCTGGGTCCTGATCGCTCATCTCCACTAACTTCCAATGGAAGATTTTACAGTTGTACGCCGTCAGGGTCATCAGTTTACCGTAACCATGAGGTGTGAGGGGGATAGCCGCATGGCTGAGATATACCCCTGCTGCTGCTGCCCCTGGCTTCGAGCCTTCAATACCATAGTCTCCCAGAGACAATTTGGGATCTGTCTCGCCGGGAGCATTGTTGATATAGGGGGCGCCAAAGGCGATCAGAGTCCGCATCGTCATATTGCGATAACACAAAGCCCCCGCTGGATAAGGCAAGTAACCAGTTTTGTGGGGATCGATCGTAATTGTATCCGTCTTACCCAGTTGCCCATATTGAGCCATAACGTAGTCGCTGACGGCTCTCGGGACGTTGGTTTCATCGACACCGATCAGCGAAGCAAAATAACCACCCCAAGCACAATCCGCATGCACCACAAAGTCCACATCATTATCTTTACGATAGTTGTTCCGCAGATCCAAAATCTTCACCAGCTCATCCACTGTGCCCTCTTCCGTGCTGCCAAACACCGCAACCACCGCAATAATGGGGTGCTGCTTCCCGTCCCCTAAAGTTTCTGAAATAGAGTTGTCGCTAAATAGATAGAAAAAATCGCTCAAATTAAGACACAGTAGTAATTCCATACGTTTTGCACTGGAAATTGCTAAAATCCTTACATGATAAGGGTTTAGCAGTTTTTTATAGTTATAAAGCGACAAGTCTAGTAACTATATCTTGAGATTTAGGGTTTATCGAACATCAACTAATGTAACTATTTGTTGAGTTGAACCTAAAACTGGGCGAATCTTTCTCCCATTGCGCTTCAGAGGCTCGATCATGGATTGAACCTTAGCCGCAAACAGGTAGGGACGAATTTGAGTGTTATCAGGAATTTCCTCGAAAGCAAAATACAAAGTGACAGGCAAATTGTGAATTGCTTGACCAGTAATATAACCAACTAGATCGTGCTCAAAGCTGTGGAAAGCATTTTTCCAGGAGTGTTGCTTAGGCATACTCAAGTCAGGAAGATTATTCTTAGCACTTACCCAGTGCCAAGTACCACCATGTTCGTGGTCTATCATATACTTAAACCAATAAGCATAGGTAGTGGGCAAGTATTTAGCGTAAGAAGGATCGCGCAAACTGAAGGTAGCAGCAGTTTGATCCAACTCAGCTAAAATCCACCATTCTTTATCAGTTTCTAACTGACCATATTGATTGATTCGACGACCCCAAGTTCCATCTTCTAGGAAAGCTTCTTCAAAAATTAAAGGTACTTTTTCTTGAGCAAAAGCAGTGAGTTCGTAATGTCCAGTTAATTTACCGATTTCATAGATCAACCATAAGGTTTTAATGGAGTGACCAAAATCTGTATGATCTGTTCCTAACCTTTGTTTGCTTGGATCGGTAATTGCTCCAAAGAAAATATTGTTGTCTGGTGTATAAAACTGCTCGCTCATAATTGTAGCTAGATGCACCAAGTCATCTTCCCATTGGGAGCGGAGGGGTTTGCCATTAAAAGTTTCAGGCAATGTGGGAGTGAGCAACAACATATAACCATAAACTTGGTCAAGTTGAGCTACTAATTCCCGTTGATCCTTACTAACTTTTTGTTCGTTACCATATTCATCAACGTAATCTACATAATCCTCATGTGCCCATGCAAGTAAATCCCATTCTGCATCGTAATAGGTCTCAAAGATATAGTCTTTGAGGGCAACGATATCTTCTAATACATCGGGGTCACGGGTAAGATAGTAGTAGAATCCTAGACCAGCAACAGCATAAGCCATATCTTGACTGATCCTGCGATCTTTACTTGGTAGGCCAACTCCATCTTCAAAGTAGGTGTAAGCACCACCTTCTGGGGCTAAACCATATTCGCGTAGATAATCTACTCCATCTTTAGCCCATTGTAGGTATTCGCTCTTTCCGGTTAGATGGTAAGCAACGCCATAAGCAAAGATTTGTCTTGATTTTGCCCTGATGTACTCTCGATCGAGCTTGACGATACCCGAATCAGCATTTTCAAGTTCTGGACAGGGATTTCTCCAACTGTACAAAGACCCGTCATTGCATCGATAAGTCGGGTAATTGCCAACGGGATCGCCCAGTGCTTCGTCCATTGTCCAAAATGGGAGCAAGTCTTCTTCCAAATGTTGCAGCCAACGTTCGCCTGTGGGAACATCGGCAATAATTCCATCAATATTATCAACAGGATATTGATGAGTTGAGGACACTAATGCTAAAGCTGGTTGAACGCTGGATACAAACAGAAGTGTAAAACTCAGGAATATACTGGCTGCCATCTTAAATAGACGATGGCGAGTTAGGTTGAACATAAGAACTATTGTCTGTTTTGAAGGTGAACAATTCAACTTTCTTGAAGGCCATAGCAATCAAATAATATTCATTAGACATCTCCAGAAAAGAGGCAGTAGGCAGCTTTGCTGTAGGCAGTAGGGAACCCACCCCTCGCCCCTCCCCCTCCTGGGAGGGGAAATAATTGATAATTTATGTGTGAGAATTGATTTTATTTGGGATTTTTGGAGATGCCCATTAGTTGCTTGCACTTATTGCCTTTACTCAAAATACTATCACGTCTTTTGTTCTTGTCAACAATTTATTTTTTATTAAAAATCAGAGATTTTAGTTGACAAATAATCACCAATAGCTTATATATGAAACAACTATTCTGAAGGAGATGTAGGAATTTAAGAGGACGGCGATCGCCTTAAAACTAAATGATTCAGAATTGTGCTTGATCGCTCTCCTTAACAAGATTAATTAATCAGTTACACTTGATAACAAGGTAGAATTAGCTTGGACTTCAGCTACTACTTCTAAAGTAGTGCAGTAGATCTTTGAGGCAAGTGTATCCGATTCTCACTTGCAGTATGCTAAATAACTGGTATGTTCTTTAGGCACAAGTTCCTTAGTTAGCTATTGATTAAACGTTGCCAGGGTCATTACCGAAACAATATGCAAAAAGTCTATATAGCAGTCGAAGCAAAGATTAGGACATATTAAAAGCTTAAAACTCAGATAACGCAAGATTTTTCCTTCTTGCTTCTTCCTTCTTCCTTCCTTCTTCTGCTATATCTTTTTCACGCCTATGTCTATTGAGAAATCACTGTATCTTCCCGAAACGCTAGGTTCTGAATCCGCTCGTCAGAGGCAGGGGGGGCGTCCGCTTGGCTAAAGGCGCTGTCTGCCGTAGGAAAAACTTGATGGAAGTATTCCGCCAGTGAGTCCTGCTCAGTGCCGAAAGGAGAGAAGTCAGCAACGCCATCGAAAGGTTCTGCTATTGCTTCATCTCTCACCCCGTTTTTGTTGAGGTCTTCTTCCGGTTCAAAATCTCCATCGCCATCGCTATCTGGCTCGCCCAAGAGATCGACACGGTCGAACAAAACTGGATCGGCATTCAAAAAACTGGGGAAAGGATAGCTGTCGCCACCGTCAGCGAGATAGCCAAGAGTAATCGCCCGGAAGGTGCGACTGGGGTCGCCAACCAGTTCGCCATTTTCAGCAACAACATCAGATTCGCCATCACCAGAGACTACTAAAGAGATAACGCGATCGCCAGCATGACGTTCTGGATCGAAGCTAAATTTCAGACCACCGACTTGAGGAAACTGACCGGGGGTTGCACCGGGAGCTGTCTCTGCAACCCCATGTTCGAGTGTCTGTAAGAGTTGTTCTGCCGTGAGAGTAATCAGGGTGAGTCCGTCGTTGAAGCGGAGAGAATTATTGATGTCGAGTTCCGAAACCTCTCCCTCTGCTTTGCCTGCCTCCGGATTTGCTTCTGGGGGCAACAGTTCAAAGTCATTGGGGTCGGTGCTGCCACTCGCTGCATTGATGATGCCGATGTTGGAACGGATGCTACCCCCATGCTTCAAAGCTATACGCGTCTTGGGATTTACCGTTTTGGCGTATGCCAGATCGGCATCGGAAGTCAGATTGCCTAGATTGGTTTCTTGAGTGCGGACATAGGAGCGATCGCCTCGTAGGAAAACCGTCGTGTTGCCAAAAATGTTGCCATCCTGGGTAGCAATGACTCCATTGAGGGCATCAACGATTTCCACTATTTCCGGAACTGGCGTGCCACCAGTGGCGGAAACCCCCTCTTCGTCAGTGGCATAAGCTCCACTGATGCTAGGATCGATGCTACTGGGTATGAGGATACCTTCGGCATCGAAGTCTACCACCAGGCGACCCACATAAGTATAGTTTGCTTTCGTGTTGACTACAGCGATTGGGTTTCCGTCCGCATCAGTTTTGAGAATAGGATAAGGACCAGCGCTGGTATCTCCAGTGCGGAGGCGGTCTGTTTCATCAGAGAGCAACGTATGAGAACCGCCCGCAACGAGGATATCCACATCTCGGAGGCGGGGTGCAAGTTCGTCGCGCTCGATATTCAACTGTTGCATATGGGACAAAAGAATTACTTTGTTGATGCCCGTTGCTGTCAGCTCGTCTACAGCAGCCTGAATATCAGCAGCCAGGGCGTCGTAGTCCGTATCATTTTCAGGGAGTACAGTTACGTTGCCGGAGGAAGAGATTACAGGTAACAATGGTGTAGTTGCACCGACGATGCCGAACTTTTCACCACCAACAGTAGCGATCGCCGTTCCAGCTAATTCTCCTGCTGCCAGCGTGCTAATTTCTTGTCCGTTTTCCGTCACCCGGTCTGCCAAGTCGGGGTCTGTACCAAAATTTAAGTTCGCGCTCAGATAAGGAAACAACGCCCCACGGTATTCGCCGGAAGGTTGAATGATATCGCTCACTTCCTTGGTGCCCAAATCGAAATCGTGATTGCCAAAAGTGGAGGCTTGAACGCCCAATTGGTTGAGGATTTCGATATCAGCGTGACCAATACCAGCTTTACCTACAGGGGTGTCACTCATGGTCGGGTCGCCGCTTGCAAACAGGAACGGACTGGGGATGTAGTTATCTCCAGAGGAAAGGAAAAGCGTATTGGGGTAGTCCTCTTTGAGAGCATTGAGGACGGCTGAAAAACGAGGGGCGTCTTGCAGAGCTTCCAGGCCAGCTTCAAAATCGGAAGCATGGAGAAGTTGCAGGGTGAAGGTTGTAGCCTCAGACTCAGCAGCAGTGCTGGTGGGAGCTAGTTCGGATTTGCTAAACCAGTCAAGCCCTTTGAAGAAGTCGAATAGGTTCCATGCTGTCGCCGGGGGGACAGCAACACTAAAAAAGAAAGTAGTGGTTATTGCGATCGCCACTACCTTCTTCCACAGATGCTGCCAAATACGATTGAAAATCATTAAGAAAAACCTCTAAATAACAACATTAACTCTGGACGAAATGTCCATAGGTTTAGTTTTTTTGCGATGGCCTCTGGTTAGGAAGCGTTCAGCTCCGCTGGTGCCGGAGGCAATCGCCCTATTGCAGGACCTAAACTCAGTCAATGGGTCAGGAAACTACCAAACCATCTGAAAGATTCAAATCGAAAATCTATGTTGGAGCAATCCTAATGCAGATTGATTACATTAATGTATCGTGAATTGTTTGGCTAAAATT
>NZ_RCBY01000209.1 GCF_003838195.1 Okeania hirsuta | reverse complement strand
GGGAGGGGTTGGGGGTGGGTTGTCTCCTGTCTCCTACAAAGAGCAAAAAGACTTTCCATACGCAAGCCCTAATTAAGGTATAATTCCTTGATTACCAAGGGATCTAGCCATTTTTAGGGCTTTGACGTATATTTACGGACGTTGTATGTAACGTCCCTACCCACTCCCCTAGTCCTCTGTAATGTGAAAATGTAGCAAACTTTTATTGCGCTTGGTATTAGTGGGATAGGTTCATTGGTCTTTGTTGGGTTGCGCTTGCGCTTAACCCAACCTACGGCATCAATGTTTTTTTACCCGATGTCATTAATAAACCTACCTCTTCGACTGTAGCGGTGGCAGCATCTAGAATATCAATAAACTTACCTTCATATATAATGGCAATATGATCGCTCATTGCCATGACTTCTTCTAATTCTGTAGAAATATATAAGATAGCTGCCCCTTGTTGTTTTTGAGCAAGTAAAGCTTGTTGTACATATTCTGTAGCACCGATATCTAAACCACGGGTAGGTTGCATAGCTACAATTAATGTTGGTTTTCCAGAAAGTTCCCGCGCCAGAATAATTTTTTGTTGGTTTCCTCCAGAAAGTTGATTGACTTTTAACTGCGGATGACTGGCACGGGAACTTTCTGGAAAACCAACATTAATTGTAGCTTTTCCAGAAAGTTCCCGCGCCAGAATAATTTTTTGTTGGTTTCCTCCAGAAAGTTGATTGACTTTTAACTGCGGATGACTGGCACGAATATCAAATTTTTCTATGGCATTTTTCCCATGATTATTTATTACTTCAGACTGCAAAAAACCATAACGACAAAAAGGCAAAAATCTAAACAATTTCAAAATTAAATTCCTAGCAATACTAAAATTCATAATTAACCCCATTTTTTGGCGGTCTTCGGGAATATATCCCACTTTTAAATTATCTACAAATTCGATCTTTCCTTTCTCCACAAAACGCAAACCGTTAATAGCATCGGCTAATTCTCTTTGACCATTGCCATCGACTCCTGCTACTCCTAAAATTTCCCCACTATGCAATTGAAAAGATAAATTATTTACTACAGATAAACCTCGGTCATTTTTGACTTCTATATTTTTCACTTCTAGAACAATTTTGCCTTTTTCAGCAGCAATTTTATTAGAAACTAAATTTACTTCTCGACCCACCATCATTTCAGCTAATTTATGAGTAGTAATCGCTGCTGTTTTGATGGTATCTACCACTTTTCCCCGACGTAAAACTGTGACAGTATCACAAATATTCATTACTTCTTCTAGTTTATGACTAATAAAAATAATTGTGTGATTATTTGCTGCTAACTTTCGCAAAATATTCAGCAAAGAATTTACTTCTGCTGGAGTTAAAACTGCTGTAGGTTCATCTAAAATTAAAATTTTTGCTTGACGATAAAGTACCTTGAGAATTTCTACCCGTTGCTGAATACCTATTGGTAAATCTGCTACTTTACTATTCACTGGTATTTCTAAATTATAGGCTTTTGCCATAGCGTTAATTTCTGCGGATTTTGTACTTAAATTTAGATGAATTTTTCCACTATTTCCCAAGATAATATTTTCTGTAACTGTTAATGTTGGTACTAACATAAAATGCTGATGAATCATGCCAATACCATAATTTATTGCTACACCAGGCGAGGAAATTTTTATTAGTTTATCTTCTAGATAAATTTGACCATAATCTGGTTGATATAGTCCTGATAATATATTCATTAATGTGGTTTTTCCTGCACCATTTTCTCCAAGAATAGCGTGGACAGAACCTGCTGCAATGGAAATATTAATATTATCGTTAGCAACAAATTTTCCGAAACTTTTAGTAATATTTTCTAAATGTAAATATGTCATCAAGTATTAGATAATATTTTTTTTGATTTTAATGTAATTAAAATAATTATTAGTGCCAGTTATGAATGATTTTTTGTATCCGTAGGAGGGTTGCGATCGCTACTTTTTTTTTCACTCCCTAAGAATCAAGTTTGAAAGTATTTAAGTAATTGAAATATATGTTATTTTTACTTCAACAATAGGAAGATTAATATAGAATACAGAGATTTTGGCTTAAAGGCAGAAGGCAAAAAGTAGAAGCTTTGTAGTCTACCTTTGCGAAAACTGCTATAATATCATGTTCGGACGGGTCAGTTATAAATAAAATTTAAGGACTGACAGTACCGACGGTATCAAATAAATACTGAAATTGTCTTTACTTTTCTCCAATATTTCCTCCTGACTCGGTCCTCCTGACTCCTGAGGACTCACAACATTTATTTATAAGTATTCAACCGCAATTCGTAGCTCCCCCGGAGGGGGAACATGATATAAGTAGGGCTTGCTGATTAATTCTCAAAGTATTGATAAATAAAGGTATTAGCCTTTTTGGGGTTCAAAAAAGTGCCAGCTTTTCGGTGCCTGTGAGCTGCAAAAAGCTAGTATTTTGGGCTGACTATGGTAGAAAAATCCCAAATTGACAAAACTTAGCTCCTACCTCCTCGCTCATTCCTATTTCTCCTGTCTCCTGTCTCCAGTATAGCTGTCTCCTACCCCTACTAATATCATGTTCGGATAATCAGTTATAATAAAATTTAAGGACTGACAGTACCGACAGTACTAAAGAAATACTGAAATTCTCAATACCCCATCTCCAATATTTCCTATGCATTCCTCCTTTCTTACCTCCTGACTCCTGACTCCTGACTCCTGACTCCTCAGAACAGTTATTTATAAGTATTCAACCGAACATGATATAAAAGACTAGTGAAGCGCAAACCCTAAGTAGACAAAGAAAAGCAAGGAAAAACAGGAATTGTTCCAGTTAAAGCTAGATGGGTCATAGAAAGAACTAACCCCTGGATGGAAAGATGTAAATTATGAGTCAATGTCTAGAGTGCTTTGTAGACAAGACCTCATTTTTTCAGCTAAGATGCGCACACTGGGTTCTGAGAGAATCTTACTATGAGCGCCATGAATGTTATAAATTTCTAGTCCTTCTTCAGCTACACCTTCCCATCCATTTGTAGGATCGGAAGATGTTATAGTTGTATGTTTAGCTTTAAAAAGAGTTATTTTACCCGGATATGAATGTGGTGTATAGCATTGAGGAGATACAGACGGAGAATTTATTTTGTGATGCTTTTTAGTAACATTAGAAATTGATGACCTAATAGATAGATATAATTTTTTAGGAAATTGGGTAAACAACTTAGTTAACAATTTTTGTACCTTGTCGAATAAGTAAGGTAGTCTCTCTTGAGGTTCAAATAATAGAAAATTACCCCAATGAATATCAATATTTCGTATCACATTTAAAATTAATTTCTGGAAACGAGAAATCTTGTTCCAGTTTGGGGGAAGCTTAACATTTGGATGTATGGTATCAAACAAAATTAACTTGGCAACTGTTTGACCTTGTGCGTGAAGCTGTTTTGCCATTTCAAAAGCTACATTTCCTCCATTAGATACACCTAATAATATATAAGGTCCTTGGGGTTGAAAAGCTTGCATTTCTTGAATGTAGTGAGCTGCTAAATCTTTAGTAGGAGGTAGAGAAACTTTTTCTTCTTTCCCTTTTTTTGCCGCTAATCCATAATTTAGCCCATAAATTGGTTGTCTTTGACCCAAGTAACTTGCCAAAGGTCGGTAAAAACTTAAACCTTCACCGAGAAGATGAATAGCGAATAAGGGTGTTTTATCGCCCAGTGGTTGAATAGGGACTAATGATTGCCAAGATGATGACCATTTCTCTTCAGATAAAATCTTCGCTAGTTTTTCAACTGTTGGAGCTTGAAACAGAGCAGCTAAAGGTAAATCTTTGTGAACAATTTTTTCAATTTCAGCCAATAGTTTAACTGCCAAGATAGACTGTCCTCCTAAATCGAAGAAATTATTATAGATTCCGATAGGTTGAATTCCTAAAACTTTTTCCCAAATCTGAGTCAGTTGGCGTTCTAATTCGTTGCGAGGACCAACAAATGTATGTTCTAACGTTTGCTGAATGAGTGCATCTATCCATTTGATGATGGCATCAAATTCACCAGCTTCCAAACTCTGTTTAAGTTGTAAGCGTTTAATTTTACCCGTTGCTGTTCTCGGAATCGCTGATTTTTCAGTTAAAACTATATAATTGGGATTTATACCCAAGGTTTGAGTTACTTTTCCCCGAATTTGTTTAGCTAAATTGGCTAATTGACTTTCTTCCGTAATTAGTGTATTGAAGAAAATAGCTAACTCATCAGTATCACTTTCTTGTTGTCGAATATTACAGGCAACAGTATAAGAAGGTTCAACCCCTTCAACTGCTTCGACTACTAATTCAATTTCCTGACAGGAATAATTCTTACCATTGATAATGACGATCTCCTTTTCTCGTCCTGTCACCGTCAGGTAATTGTGATTGAGAAATCCTAAATCTCCAGTATTCAACCAACCATCTTCTGTAAAAAGCGTCCTATTCAATGTTGGATTATTGTAATATACACCAGTTCTGTTGACACCCCAAATCTGAATACGACCAACCTCACCCTCATTGAGTAAATTATCCTGGTCATCAACAATACGAATCCCACAACCCGGTAAAGGTTTACCAATTTGCACAAATTGTTCGCCACGCTGGTTATAACCCATTGCTATCCACTCACGGTTACTAGCAACAACTCCCGTTTCAGAAAGACCATAACCAACATTAAGGACATCCGCACCCAATCCCAATGGTTGTAAGGTCTGTAAAAAAGAACGGCAAGTTTGAGGCACAATTTTTTCCGCTCCTAAACCAATGGTTTCGATTGAAGTCAAATCCCAGTGAGGTTCGGAAATTTCCTGAATTTGCTCCATAATCTGTGTCATGGCAAAATTCGTTAAGACCGTTCCCTTCACCTTGTATTGATCGACAATATCTAACCAAAGTATAGGGTTTCCGAAAAAGCGTTCTGCAGGAAGATAAAGAGTTTTTCCTGATTTCGGGTTGACAATACCAAATCCTGACGCATTATCAAAAGGAACCCAAGTCAAGGAGCAGTAAGATGATTCAGATTTCTCATTCCCTGACAAAAATTGGCTAATAACTGTAACCGCATCAAAAGAAATCAGTTTTGGAGTACCTGTTGTACCGGAACTGGTGAGCAATAGAGCTAAATCTTCAGGTTGGTTGGAATGGAAATTCTGACTCGGAGCAAATTCTTGAGATTTTTCGATAGTTAGTAGGTTAGGAGTAGAATCTTTGAGAATATCGTTAATTGTTTCTGTCAGATTCTTGGTTGTCAAAATTACAGGATTATCTAACCCTTGCCAAACCTGTTGCAGTTTGGCATTTTGAGTAGTTGTGTTAGAACTATTGGGAGAAATTGTCACAGGTACGGCGACAAAACCACCCAAAAAACAACTCCAAACCGCTGCTACAAAATTATGACAATGTTCAAGATGAATGATGACAAAGTCCCCAGGAGATAAACCTTGTGCTTGTAAGTAACCGAGTAAGGTTGTGGACTGTTGCCAAAGCTCACCATAAGTTCTGGTTACTCCTTGCTCTTCCCTCAAATCAATTATTTCGCTTTCAGAAAAGCGTTCGATTTTTTGTTTTAAGGTTTCTGCTAGGGAGGATACGAACTCAACAGTTCCCGTCACTTTTTCCCCGTAGGCGATCGCTGCTGCTTTTTCTCCTATTTCATTCTTAGAGAACCCATCTAAACCTAAATTTGCTTGTAATTGAGTATCAATTTGTTGAAAATAATCAAAACGCTTGATGTGATTTAACGTTGCTTCTTTAACTGTCAAAAATTGGGCAGTTCCCGGTCGTAGATTATAAAGAAAAGACCCATTTCGTTGAAAGTCTAGGTCAGACACATCTGAGGGGATTTGAAGTTGAGTAATTTCTTGGTTAATCTGAGCAAGTTGTCTTTCTAATTCATTAAAAAGATCCTGACCTACCGGAGTGAATTTGGCATATTTGCGCAACTGCTCAAGTCCGATTTGCAGTTGTAAAGGAATCTTAATAAGTTGACTTTTGGTAAAGTCTAAAAGTTCACCAGTAGGGTTTGCTCGATAAACATTTAACCAGAACTGAGCAACGGGTGTATAAACATATATGGCATGGAAAATTCCTCGTAGGGGACGCAAATCTAAACGCCAAGGCGAATAATACAAATTGTTACCTTGACTCTCTTCAACTGAGTCCAACAAAAGGGGATTATTTTGTTCAATCAAGAATAAGCGATTATGGTGAAACTCGTGAATAAAGTTATCAGCTAATCTATAAGGATTTTCAATCACGCTACAAATTAGAGCGCCAGAAAAATCTGAGCTACTGAGGTTGGTGAAATTTCCTACACCTATCGGTTTGAGAGCTAATACCTGCATAAAATAATGCAATTGCTCAAAACTCTGAGGATGATATTGCTCAATCAGTGCTAGTCCATCTTTGACTAGAGTGACATATTGCCCCTGATACTTCATTCCTGCTTCAACAACTGCTTGACCATCTGGAAAAGCTGGAGAATTAAAACAATAAGGTTGAAATCGTAATTCCCGACTGGGAAGTTGAATGGTTGGGCATTTGCCTACTTTCAAATTTTCGTCACCTAATGTTGCATCTGGGGTTAATTCTAGGGTTTGTTTGTTGTTTGTGACTACAACTTCTAATTTTTCTGAATTAATACCGTAAATTTCTATTTTTCCATTCCCTTCTAGGTAAAGAGATGTACCTGGAATTGCTACTGGTAAATGACAAATTAAAGGGGTTTTAAATTGATAACTTTGCTGAGACAGAAAACCGTAAGCAAGTGCAAATAACTTAAACTGATTGAGGTGAAATATTAGTGCTTGAAGAGGTGTTTTTTGTTGAATTGCCTGACAATATTCTTGAGTAACGAGGGGTAAAGGTTTCTTAGTTATGGTTGCTGTGACTAGGTCTAACGCCAATAGACACCAATGATTGGCAAAAGGATCTGACCAAATTAAGCTAAACTTTTCTGATGCTTCTGTAGCGATTTGATGATAAACTTCTAAAAATTCTTGAATCTCCGAAATGTCTTCCTCAGAACCTTCAAACCTAGGGTGACGCATCAAAACTTGTTGTATGGCGATCAGGGTATTAATATTCTGCTGTTGGCGATCGTCAAACAGTTTAGGGTCAGTCCAAAAAAAACTTGATTGACCAAATTCATATTGATCTTCACCTATTTTAAGGTCTAGCTCTGTGTTTATTGACATTACAGCTCCATCTACATCTAATAGAATAACTTTACTTTTACATTTTCAGGACTTACGCTTTCCCAACCAATAAACCGGGTTTATTGCCCTGCTCTTGTTGTTCAAACCACGAAATTTCCTTTATAAACCCGGTTTCCGCGTAAGTCCTGATTTTAATATTATAGTAGGGACATTGTATACAACGTCCCTACTGTTTGAGTTGGTTACTTATCCATAGGTATTCATGGTTGAACCAACAGCATTTCAATCTCGATCTATTTGGAAGAAGGCTAGATCAAATCCTTGATTTTAGTCTACTCTATTAGTTAAAAATAGGGCCGCCGCCAGGGTTGCCTCCGCCGCCGCCAAACTCACCACCAGTAGCGCCGCGAGCAACGAAGCGAACAGCACAGTTGCTATTTTGTTGTTGCCCTTCCATCTGTGCAATTAAATTGCTGATTTGTTCTTTTTGTTCTGGGTTGAGTTGGCTATAGTTAAGACTTTTCATGGTTGTTTCCTTTTATTATTGAGGCATTTCAATGTCGATCTATTTGGGAGAAGGCTAGATCAAATCCTTGATTTTAGTCTACTCTATTAGTTAAGAATAGGGCCGCCACCAAACTCACCACCAGTAGCGCCGCGAGCAACGAAGCGAACAGCACAGTTGCTATTTTGTTGTTGCCCTTCCATCTGTGCAATTAAATTGCTGATTTGTTGTTTTTGCTCTGGGTTGAGTTGGCTATAGTTAAGACTTTTCATGGTTGTTTCCTTTTATTTGGTTATCTTTAATCACAACGATAATCTAAAAAAAAAACAAAAGCAATAGGAAGTTATAATTTTAATCAAATCTTCATCAAATCTTCATCAAACTAGGCTACATCTTCATCAAATCTTCATCAAACTAGGCTACTTTTCTCGGCGTTGCTGAAGCACGTGTATGATATTAATCCTAATTACTTAGGAGTCAACCCACCCGCGCGCCCCTCCCAGGAAGGGGAGTCAGGAGTCAGGAGGAGAGAGAATTACAAAGAACCTATCCCACTAATAAGATTTTTGCATGTTGATAGTTAAAAACGAAAAATCAAGCTTTTAAAACACATTTTACTTAAACAAATAAACTTGTTAAAAATAGTGGGATAGCTTCATCATAATTTGACTATTAATGGGATAGATTCTTATATTATCGGCAATTTATTCCCCCTGTTGCCTTCCGGAGCTGTTGCCTGTTGCCTGCGCACAGCGCTATATTAGACATCTCCTATAATAAAAAATAAAATCAATTATCACACTAGATATATCAATTATTTCCCCTCCTGGGAGGGGGAGGGGCGAGGGGTGGGTTCCCTACTGCCTACAGCAAAGCTGCCTACTGCCTATGGGTGGAGGAGATGTCTATTAGAATAGAAAGTATTGAGGGACAATGATAATTTTACCATTCCCACACTTTCTTGATACACTACAGAAAGATCCCAAATTTTTGCTCCGTTTCCAGTGTTCCCTCTTGAATTTACACCTACCACCTAAGAACTTGATGAACGCACTACCCGAGCGGGCGTGATACTAAGTGCAATTTCTACTCAACTTTTCATCCCTTTAAATCTATCTTTCGCTGACTCAAACGCTTCCTGCATCACACCTTGAATTTTCTCTGGATCTGGCTTTTTCCCTCCCATCAAATCTCCGAAATAAACACAGGCACTCTCACCTAACGCCCAAGTATATGCAGCAGACCAAGAAGCAGCGATAGCGCTCCCGAACCCAGGCACAAATTTAATCAACTCCCTCCCCACTGCTTGAGCGACAAAACCCCCACCAATCACACTAACAACTCCTCCTGCTTGAGATGGGGATATTGTTTGCCCATACAAATTTCCTAATAAACCTACCATGGAAACTTGTAAAGCTGTTAATACTGGCATTGTCGCAAAAGGTAGAGGTACTGCTGCTGCGGTGGCTGCCATAATAGTAAATGATAAAATATAACGTCGCCCCACATCTCTATAAATATTGCCCAGTTGTTTGCTTGCTTGTTCGTCTAATAATTGATAAATTGTTCGTGCTTCTGCTTCTGGAAGTAATTCTGCTAAACTATCTCGAAAGGCTTCTAAACCATAAAATACAGGATTGTAGTCATCCTCTTCTAGGGTAAAATCGATAAGTACAGAGCAATCGCTCAACTTCCCAAAATTTTCCTCAATAGCAACAAAAGCACGGTTGGTTTCTTCATATTCTGGAGGGTATTTGGGATGGTCATCAGTAGGGTTAGGATAAACTTCATGGAGACAAGTTACTGCTAAAAGACAAGGAATATTTGGATATTCTTGTCGCAACTGTTGTGCTATCTGTCGTAATGTATCGGTAGCAAAATCATTTATTTTTACGGTCAAAATCAAGATTCTGGCGCGGTTACTTTCCTGCTGTAATTCTCCGAGGAGTTCGTCAATAATAACTGGTGTTTCCTGTTTCACATCTCCCAACCCCACAGTATCAGTGAAAATCAATAAGGGCAAATCGTCGGAAGGATAAGCATAACGTTCGGTATGTTGGGTATGAGGGCGAAATCCTTGACCGACTATTTCTGGGGAAACTCCTGTTAAAGCACGCACGATGGAACTTTTACCTGCTTGGGGTTTACCAATTAATAGTGCTTCAGTGGTGGGAAGTTCTGCGCGTACTTTTGTTAATATTTCGGCTACTTTGGCTTCATCAATGCTAAACCATTGCACTAATGTTTGTGCTGCCCGGTCTACGGGTAACAGTTTCATTACACGGTTGCTGGTATCATTCCAAACTTCAGCGATACGATTTTTCCAAGAGTCTTTTTTTTGATCTTCAGTCGGTTGATGAAACTGTTCCGAATCAGTTGTTGTTTGGTTTATATCATGTTCCTCAGTCATTCTGAATATAGTAGGTAAATCTATAGGTTGACACTCCCCGTCCTTCTAGGACGGGGATTCTTTGATCGACGACCCGTCTTGCTCAACCAGACCGGAGTCAGGAAAAGTAGAGGACAGATCTCCCAAAGCGTTCGGATCAATGATCCAGGTTCCGGTGTGCCCCACCGTACCCAAGGCTATGTTTAGAATGTTGATTGCGGCGTTGTGGTCGCGGTCTAACTTGCAACCACATTTACAGACGTGAGTCCTAGTTGATAGCGACTTCTTCACTACCTCGCCGCACTCAGAGCAGTTTTGGCTAGTATATGCAGGATTTACAGCAACTGTGACTCTGCCAAATTTAGTGCCAAAATGCTCTAACCATTTTCTAAATTGATACCAACCTGCGTCATTAATAGACTTAGCTAGACAGTGGTTTTTCACCAAATTCTTAACTCTCAAATCTTCGTAGGCGACCAAGTCATTAGACTGGATTACGCAGCGCGCCAGTCTCTTGGCGTGCTCTTCACGTTGTCTACTTATTTTAAGGTGTTGTCTACCTAGTCTATTAACTGCCTTCTTACGATTGGATGAGCCTTTCTTTTTCCGAGAAACTCTGCGCTGATCAAACTTTAAACGTTTCTCCCCAGTCCTATAAAAACGGGGATTAGGTTCGGTGTTTCCTCTGGAATCAGTATAGAACTCTTTTAGTCCTACATCCAGTCCCACAGTCGCGTCAGCAGGATTTAATTGCTCCGTGACATCCACAGAGACGCAAAACTGAACATAGTAGCCGTCAGCCCTTTTGACTATGCGAACTCGCTTAACCTGCTTCTTGTCGAAGCGCCACAAGTCCCACGTACCTTTGAGTTTTAGCTTCCCAATTCCCTTCTTGTCGCTGAAAGTGATCGACTTTTTGTCAGGGGATATTTTCCATCCTGACTGCTTATATTCGACCGATCTACAATGCTTCTGGAATCGGGGGAACCCTTTCTTTCCAGGTACTTTCTTTTTGCAATTTTCAAAGAAACGAGAAATTGATGACCATGCTCTCTCAGCCGCAGCCTGTCGAGCTGTTGAGTTCAATTCATTAGCAAAAGGGAATTCTTTGGCCAGTATCTTGCAGTATTTACTAAGGTCGTACTTTCCTGTTCCCTTCTTATCCATCCACAGGCGAATACAGCTGTTTCGGATAAATTTAACCGTCCGAATAGCTTCATCAATAGCTGCATATTGGTTAACTTTGCCGTATGCTTTGAACTCAATAATGATCATCGAATCTCGACCTCCTTCGATATAATCTTACGCTAACACGCCTGACGAAAACTATCAAGTCTAGTTCTAAGAAAAGCCGTCCTAGAAGGACGGGGCTTTAAACCCAATTTTTTCGGTAAGTGGACTTATTTTATAAATGATTTGAAATAAATTTTATTCTGATTTTAAGTTTATCATGTAGAGAAGCTCTTTCTAGGCAAAAGTTTCCAATTTCCTGTTTGTAGATTTTTTTAGAATTGTTTTGCACTACTAGAATCATCACTTTTTCTAAAATTTATGACTATCCACAGGGTAGAATATTTGCTTCTTTTCTCAGTTTTAAAAGATGGTGAATTCCTCAAAAATGTTGCATCAGATTGGCGACTTTGTCATACAGAGGTAGCAGCAGCAAGCGATCGCTTGTTTCAGAATGGGGATATATTAGTCCTACTAACTACTAAAGAGGGAGTCAGGACTCCAGATGTGGTCTTAACCCTGTCCCAAATTAAGGCTGCGTTGGACGGAAAATTAAATATGGGTTACTACTTAAGTCCTCAAGGTGGAGCCAGGTGGGAAGCTCTATGTCATCCAGATTGGAATTGGTTTTACCAACAGAGTACTTTTTATGAGCGAAGAGAATCATACATCATCTGTTCCAGAATTTGATTAGAAGGTGCTTCTGTTACCCCGGAAAAAAATTTTCCTTATTGGAGAAAAATTTCTTTTTACAAATCGTTTATTTGGCACAACAACATTATCTACATAATATTGTTGGTTTGTGGGAGTAG
>NZ_RCBY01000208.1 GCF_003838195.1 Okeania hirsuta | reverse complement strand
TATTCTCAAGTCAGAATCTGCTAAATTGATTGATAGTTCGTGGATTAAAATTATTGCTTAATTTAAACCTGCCCTTAAAAGCAATATCTTATTAAAAAAAAAGGAGAAATTAATGGAAGCTCTAGAAGAAAAAATCAAAGAAATTATGACAGATATTTTGGAAATTGATGATGAAGAAATAACCGATGAATTCGGACCAGACAATGCTGATACTTGGGATTCCTTAAATAATCTGAAAATGATTACTGCTTTAGAAGAAGAATTCGAGATTACTCTAACAATGGATCAAATTGATTCTATGATAAATTTCTCGGAAATTAAAAAAGTTATTAGTAACCATACTAATTAATTAGGGTTTCCTGAATAAAGTCTTTTTGCTCTTTGTAGGAGACAGGAGAAATGGGAATGAGCGAGGAGGTAGGAGTTAAGAATTGTCTCTCAATTTTTCTGCCATAATCATACCAAAATACTAGCTTTATGCAGCTCTTGCCACCGAAAAGCTGGTACTTTTTTTGAATCTAAAACGCTAAAACCAATATCAGTCAATACTTTTAGAATTAATCAGCAAGAGCTAACTTAGAAATACTTTTGCTCAGGAAAGAAAAGACCATGGAAAAGGTATTCAAAATATCTGAAAAAATGGTGGCAAATTTTGCCTCCATCACTGGCGATTATAACTCTTTGCATATGGATGAGGAGTTTGCGAGAAAAACAAAATATCGCCAACGACTTGTTCATGGGATGTTACCCTTTAGTTTTATTTGTCTAATTCAAGAAAATTTTCCCGACCAAAAAATAGAATTTTTAGAATTAGATACCAGTTTTCGTAAGCCAATATTAATTGGTGATGAAATTAGACTAGACTACACATATTCAGAAACAGAAAGTGGAAAATTTTCCTATAATGCTACCTGGTATAATCATCTGACTGAAGAGATAGTAATAAAGTCTAAGGGTGGTTTTACTTTATACTCTTTTAGTAAAGAAATTAGAGATATAGAGCAGAATCAAACTTCTTGCTTATTAGATGAAGTTTTAGAGAATAACTGGACTATTAATGAAATAGCCAATAAAAAAGAAGAGTTAAATATATCACTCAACTCTATATTGCTTAAAAAATATTTAGATTCTATTATTAATGAAGGTTTTTTAAGTAATACTGATTCCATAGATATACCAATTAGCCATAACTTAATTTCAACTCTATTGTTATCTACTTTGGTAGGAATGAAATTGCCGGGAAAATATGCCACATTTGCCAAATTTCAATTTTCATTTCCAGACCAAGTTCCTTTATCTGAATCAATAAAACTTGTTGGAGAAGTTGGGAAAGTTTCTGTGGCAAGTGAATCTATGGAAGTAGCTACTACCCTTTTAAAAGAAAATGCTGTTTTAGCAACAGGAAAATTAAATGTAGTAGTAAATTCTCCACCACAAAAAATTATTAGCTGCCAAGAAATCAAATCTAATTATATAGATATAGGTTTAAAAGATAAAGTGGTGGTTATTACTGGTGCTAGTCGTGGAATAGGAGCAGCAACTGCCAAATTATTTGCCATGCAGGGTGCGAAAGTTATCGTTAATTATTACAAAGGGAAAAAAGATGCAGAGTTAATTGTTGAGGATATTGAAAAAAATGGGGGAACCGCTATTCCATTGCAATGTGATATTAGAGACAAGTTAGAAGTTAAGAAGTTCATTGCTCAGGTAGTAGAAAAATTTTGCACTGTCAATGTATTGGTTAATAATGCAGTCAAAGAAGCTATACCCAAAAATGTTGTAAAACTAGAGTGGCAAGATTATTTAAGTGAATTAGAAGTATCCTTAAAAGGAATGCACAATTGTTGTCAAACCATATTGCCGATTTTCAAACAACAAAAGTTTGGTAAAATAATTAATATCTCAACAATTTTTGTAGACAATCCAGTCACTGGGCAAAGTCAATATATAACTGCAAAAAGTGCTGTAGTCGGTTACACAAAAAGTTTAGCAAAAGAACTAGCTAAATTAAATATACAAGTCAACTTTGTTGTGCCCAACATGACAGAGACAGACCTTGTATCATGTGTTCCTTCAGATTTTACAAAAAGGATAGCAGCTTCCAGAGATTTTGGCAGAAATTTACAACCTATTGAAGTTGCTCAAAGCATTTTGTTTTTAGCCTCTAGCTGGGCAAATTCTATCACCGGACAAAAAGTGGTTTTAAACTTAGGTGATTTACCTTTCGGATAATCAAATAATATCAAATAAAAAAATATAATTTTACAGTTAAGTAAGGATTAGTTGATGAAAATTAGGATAGATAATTTAATATGAAAATAGGCAAGGTAATCCGGCGTTTTTTAATTCCTGCTCCCATAGTCACTATTTATTATCTGTTGAAATATGGAGCAAAAGTTAGCCCCAAAGCAGAAGTCGAATTGAGTGATTTATTGACAATTGGAAAAGATACTGAAATAGGTTCTTTTACAAAAATAAAAGCTGCTGATGGTGTTTTGAAAATTGGTGAAAATGTTTCAATTGCAACTGGATGTTTTATTTCATCTCATCACAAAGGATTAGAAATTGGCGACTATTCAATGATTGGTCCTAATACTTCAATTATTGGTAATAATTATCGATATGACAAACTTGATGTACCCATTCAAGAACAAGGAACTATTTCTAAACATGGGATTAAAATTGCTAATAATGTTTGGATAGGTTCTGGATGCTCTATATTAGATGGGACTGATATTGGTAGTGGGGTAATTGTGGCATCTAACTCAGTTGTATCATCAAAAATCCCTGAAAATAGTATTGTGATGGGAAACCCGGCAAAAGTAATATTTAAGAGAAGGTAATACCGTTTCACGGAAGTTAAAAGTCAAAAGTCAAAAGTCAAAAGTTTGATTTTATTGGCCGAAACTTTGAAACTACAGTAATTTCAGGAAATTATTTCACATCTAAAGTTTCAAACTATTTGTGATATCAAATCCAGTTAAACAGCCATAGAATGGTTAAGTTAGGAGGAGTCAACCCACCCTTCGCCCCTCCCCCGACCGTGGAGGGGAAGTCAGTCGGACCTCCTCAGGAGGAGAAAGAATTACAAAGATAAACGTAGTTATGGCGATTGAAGATTTTTTTTATGTCCAATTAAACGGATTTGATATGACATCTTTAAAGTGAATTGGTATAACAAAATGTTTATCAAAAAAATTGGATCTAAAACCCCGCCTTTTAAGGCGAAATGTTTTTGGAGCGGTGCTCAATCCCCGTTACAAAAACAACTTCTAACTTCTGAGTTTTGACTTCGTTAACCAGCTCAAACCTTTGAGATTGCTTCCTTCCACTCCGTTCCAGTCCCAATGACATAGTGACATTTAATTACACCTTTCTACTTAAGTAAAAAGTTTAGTTTAGATAAACTTGTAAAAAGCTGAATAGTTCCTGAAAAAAATATAGTTGATATTTAAAGATTAGGAAATTTATGGATAAAGCAGAAAATACCAATCAATCCGATCAACGCCCAATATTTATTTTTGGTTGTCCGCGATCAGGAACTTCACTACTTAGTAAACTGCTCAATAGCCATCCAAGAATAGCTATTCCCTATGAGTCTCTTATATATAGAACATTTTATAATTGGTTAAAATTCTATGGAGATTTAAACCTTCCTCAAAATAGAGAACGTCTATTAGATGATATTTTAAGTACAGGTCCACTTGCTGATTGGTCTCCTTATCCAAATAGAGAAAATACCATCAAAGCTATTCAGAGATATGATTTTCATGGCATTTTTGAGGCGATTATGTCTGCATGGGCAAAAAACGAGGGAAAACAACGTTGGGGAGAAAAAACCCCTGCTCATCTTTTTTACTGGCGTGAAATTCTGAGTGGATTTCCTAATGTACAAATAATCCATATTGTGCGTGATGGACGTGATTGTGCATTGTCTTGGAAACAATCCCGAGTCGGACCTAAACATATTTATCCTACAGCTAGGGGATGGGTAAAACATCTAGAAGAAGTTGATAAGTTGAAAAATGTCATCGATCAAAACTCATTTTTTGAAGTTCGATATGAAGAACTATTATTGAATACTCAGCAAGTTCTAAAAGATATGTGTTCCTTTTTAGAAGAAGAATATACTCCAGAAATGCTTAATTTCTACAAAGATAATGCAGCATATAAAACAGATAAACAAAATCTCAAGAATCTTGCTCGTCCTATTATCAGCAGTAATACCGAAAAATGGCGTACACAGATGACAGAGCGTCAATTGCGTATTTTTGAAGCAGTAGCTGGTTCTACCTTAGAACGTTATGGTTATCACAGAGAGCTAGAAAATCCGCAGATTTCAAGTTGGGAAAAACTACAATTCAAGTATATTGAACATCCTCCTCGAAAATTTGTAGCAATGATGAAAAACCGTAAAGGTCAAATTGAAGCATTACAAGACTTGAAAATATACTTCAATCTTAGGTTGGGTTTAGATAGTCCCACTCCACTATATAGCTCATCATTGAGCAGAAATCTTTAATAGACATCTCCTCCAAAAGAGGGAGTAGGGAGTAGGGAATAGGGGGAAATAATTGATTGATTTCTGTACAATAATTGATTTTATTTTTGATTATTGGAGATGTCTAATAGTTTAATTTACTACCAGCCATTAATAGGATATTTAACAATGGTTTTGGGGTTGCACATTCTGGAATGATATTGCCAAAAATTAGTTTAGACTTTGACTAAAAATAACCATTAATTAATCATTCTAGCAATTGATTAATCCACAATCCAATTCAATCAAAATTCTTATCAAATCATTCGTCGCTTTGCAACGCCAGGGTTTTAAACAAAAAAAATTATCAACGATTATAGTGCTACGCACAAGGCAAAAATAAAAAATAATCTATGACTGAGTTTTATAATTTATAAATGTTCTAACCTTTGCTTCGATTGCTATATCTCAGAGAGATTTTATCCTAAGTATGGACAAGGAATTTATCCAGATTGAAGAACTCTGAAATTACTCATTAATTAATTAATGCAAAAAAATACAATTTTTGAGAATAAAAAATTGCTCTATCCTTTAATCTAAGAAACTTTGGGGACGCATCAATATTACTAAACTTGCAATACTGCCAATCATTAAAAATATTCCAATCTGTAGTTCTAATCCATTCATTATCAGAGAAGGAACTACTGTTAAAAGCAAACTCATTGCAGAAATTAACTGTAATTGGTGTCCAGCTTTTTTGTAACCGATACGACTAATCATTCCTAGACCAATTACACCTAAAACTCCTGCACTAAATAAAGTACATAAAGCAGCACCAACAGACCCTAAAAATGGAATAAGTATAGCGTTAGAGATAATGTTGATGATAGTGCTAAAGATCAGTAAAGGCGGTAAATATTTTTCCCGTTGAGTTGCCAGAAAAAACTGCTGCACCAATAAACCAAACATATGAACACTAATGTTGGGAATTAAAATTCCTAAAGATTGAACTGAATAAGAATATTCCTGACCGTAAAGAAGTTCAACTAAATAACTTTGAAAAAATCCAGCAATTACTATTGGTGGTAATACTAATATCAAGAGTGCGCGGGTTGCTTTGTATATTTGCTCTGGAACTTTCTCAGGTTCATTAGCATGGTAACGAGCTAATCTGGTAAAAATTACATAAAAAACCACTCTAGGTAGAGCAGAAAAAATCTCCACTATCTGATACGATGCACTATAAAACCCAGCCTCTCCTGTCTCAGCCATCCCTTTGAGCATTACCACATCAACTTTGTAGTAAAGCATCCACAATACTCCTGACAAAGCAAAAGGGAATGCTATTTTATAAATTCCTGTTAAATTATTAAAATTTAGAGCACGCCATACATTTAGTTTTCGACTTAAGTAGTAAAGAAAACCCAAGTTTTCTAATAAACGAACTAGCACTAAGGTTCCAACTACCAATACCAAATTATTTTTCCATAACAAGACTGCACCAGCAACAAATACCACCGCCGATCGCTCAATTGCTACAAAAATAGTTTCGGTTCTAAACCAACCCATCCCTTTAGCTACTCCTCGCAAAGTCAATTTAACTTGACGGCAGAGTTCAGCAAACACCACGAGATAACATACTATAAGTCCTTCTCCTTGGTAATTTAGCAATTGGGTAATTGGAAACAATAATATAAGAACAGGGAAAACGTTCAAAACTTCTAACAGAATAAACTGGATTGTATATTTTGATCCCTTCTCTGGATTAGCTGCTACTTCACGCTGAATTAGAAATGGTAATCCACATTGTATGAATAAGGATAAAATAGCTCCTAAAGCTGCTGCTGAGGCAAATATCTCATATCGCTCCGGACCCAGTAAACGAGCCAGAATAATGTAAAATACAAATGTCAAAGCTAAGGTTCCCTCTCCCAAGAGAGAATAAAAATAAGACCAATCCAGACGACTTAGTAATTTTTTCATATTCAATAGTAAAAAATTTGATAATTGATTATGATTTATATTAGAGAATATTAATTAAGTAAAAAAAATATGTCATATCTACGATCAAAAATACCATTAGGAAAGTATCTAAACTCTAAAAATGGAACCTTTTTATTTTTTTTAATTGGTGTAATAGGAGTTAGTGTTGCTATAATTAAATATTTGAGTGTGACTTTATATTATTCATCGAGTGTAAATTTATCTTATTCATCTATTAAACCCAAAATTATAAAACTAGAAGATTTACCTGCTGAAGATGAAAGAATAGGAGGAATAATTACAGCAGATATCAATGATGATGGTAAAAAAGATTTTATAATTACCAAACCAGGACATATTGTAGTTTACCAGGGAAGTGGGCAAAAACTCTGGGCAAAACAAATTAACATTCAGGTTACCATAAAATCTGAGAAGAATGGTTTACCTGGACACTTCGGAGCAGGAGTACAAGCAGGTGATGTAGATGGAGATAGCAAAACAGAAGTATTATTTTTAACTAAAGATAATACTCTTCATATTGTTGAGGGTGAAAGTGGTAAAACCAAGAAAACTATCCCCTTGAAGTCACCAGCAGGAACAGAAAGATGGGAACACCTAGTAATTACTAATTTTCGTGGGCAAGGCGATAGGGATTTATTACTACAGACTACCAACTCGGAAGGATATCGCACGGGAGTCTTTTTAGCTGCTTATGCAATAGATGAATTGCTGAAAAAAGAAGACCCCCAACCTCTATGGACAAGAGATGATTTTGTAGCCAATGCTCATAATGGGGCACGAGTAGCAGATTTGAATGGAGATGGCAAAGATGAAGTTTTGGGTGCTACCCTGATTTCACCAGATGGAGAGATATTGGTGCAAATTCCCTTGAAGGGTCATGTTGATTCCATCTTTGTTGCTGATGTGCGTCCAGATATTCCTGGATTAGAAGTATTAGCTTTGGAAGAGGGTGGTGGTAATCGAGTTTTTCTATTTAATCGCGATCGCTTAATTTGGGAGACTCACTACAAAAATCAAGAACCTCAAAATGCTGCTCTTGGGAATTTTGACAATCGTCCAGGATTGGAAATATGGTGTCGTAGTCGTTATCATGAACATCAGAAACCTTTCATATTTGATGCCCAAGGTCAGCTAATCGCCAAATATAAAATGGATAATGTTGCCCCTAGAGATTGGACAGTCAGAGGTGTAGAAGTTATCTTTACTATTGATTGGACAGGAAGAGAAAAACAGTTAGCTGCTGCTAAAGAACGCCATGAATCAGGAGACATAGGAATTTTCAATCCTTTGAGTGGAAAATTTCTCTACAAGTTCAAAGAAAAAGCCGATCGCCTCTATGTAGCGGATGTATCTGGAGACTGGCGAGAGGAGTTGATTGTTGTGAATGGGAATAAGCTGCATATTTACAGTAACCCCGAACCGAATCCAAATCCGAATCGCCCTAGATTATGGTCTCAAAATCATTACCATCGTAGTAAAATGACTTGGAATTACTATAGTCCATAAGTTACTTATAGCAGTTTTCACCCATGTTGACTACAAAACTTCTGTCTCCTGCCTTCTGGCTTTCAGCCAAAAATCTCTGTATTCTATGTTCATGAAAACTGCTATAATTGGGAGTTGGTGATGTGTGGCTATGATTATGCTTTAATGGCAATCTCCTAACTATTAACGGCTTTGTTGCACAAAAAGTGATTAGAGGCTATAAATAGTATCAAGATGGTAGAAATCAGTAGATATGAGTAAGTCCAAGTCCAAGCCTCAGTACAAGGTCAGAAATTGGTCTGAGCTATGATGCCTCGTTGCTTCAACGAGGCAGTTTGACATTTTGGCTGAGTCCAGAAGCCATAGAGCAATTGCTCAACAATCACGAAAACAGGACGCAAGGGAGCATCAAATACTTACAGTCATCTGGCGATCTTTCTTAATGGCAAAACTTTCCACTTTATTTAGCTTGGCTGGACGTCAAACTGAGGTTTTTTTGGAATCTATATTTTCTCGCTTTGGGAGTAGACTTACCAGTGCCAGACCACACTACCTTGTCTCGTCCCTTGGGTAAATTGAACATAGAAATACCAGTAATGCCAGCAACAGAAGCGATTCACCTGGTGGTAGATTTGACGATCCTCAAAGTTTATGGAGAAGGAGAGTGGAAAACAAGAGTTCATGGAGTAGGTAAACGTCGTACATGGCGTAAGTTGCATCTAGGTGTGAATCAGACAACAGGGGAAATAGTTACTGCAGTGGTTAGTACCAAGGATGTCAGTGAAGACCAAGTATTTTGCTACTACATGGAGTAGAAAGTGATGGAGCCTATGATCAACGCAAGTGCTATGAGTCAGCCAGTCACAGAGGAGCAAAAACAACCATACCACCCCGTAAAAATGCAGTCATCTGGCATCATGGTAACTGTAAGGGTACACCTCATCCTAGAGATGAGAACCTCACAGAGAAACGCATGAGTAGGAGGTAAAAAGTGGAAAAGTAAGAGTGGATATCACCGACGTTCTCTATCAGAAACAACCATGTTTAGACTGAAAGTAATATTTGGAGGTAAGTTGCGACGACGGAAATTTGACAATCAGGTGACGGAGTTGTTCATACAATGTGCCATACTTAATCGTATGAGACAGAACTGTAAGCCAGAAAGCTACAAAGTAGAATTCTAATTCACTAATTAACTTCTCCCCAGGGGAGAAGTTGCGATTCCGGAACGGATCGCGGAGCGCATCGCAACATTCATGCAACAAAGCCACTATTATCTGAAAAGCATTTGATATTTGGCTAAATTTAGGTTTCATCCCTTGATTCACCAACGCCCCTAATTGTTATAAACATATATGAATACAACTACTCATAAAGAAAAATTTTACTGGCAACAATGGGTGCCAATCACTGTAATTCTATTATTAGCTACTGGACTATATTTCTATAATATTGGTACAGAGAGCATGTGGAATGAGGAACTTTATAGTGTTAATGACACTAAAGTCAAGATATCTTTATTTAGAGTACGTCCAATTTACTATATAGTCCTAAAATTTTGGATGTTATTTGGCACCAGCGATAGTTGGTTACGAAGCTTATCTGTTGTGTTTGGTTTAGGTAGTGTATTCTTAATTTACCAACTTGGTCGTCGTGTAGCTGGAGAGGTGACAGGTTTAATTGCCGCTTTGTTGCTGGCACTTTCACCACTTTTCATTAATTTTGCCCAAATGGTGCGTATGTACTCCCTGTCTACTTGTTTAGCTATTGGTGGTTCCCTCGCTTTAGTTTATACACTAGAAAATCCAACTAACTCTTCAATGGCTTGGTGGGCTTGTACGCGAGCGTTAATGAACATGACTGCCCCACTGAATGCCAGCTTATTACTACCAGATATTCTCATATTTTGTTTGAAGTTTCGCAAACAACGTGATGTATTATTACGTTTTGGAAAATGGGCATTAGTAGGGTTAGTTTTATGGTTTCCTTCTCTGTGGGTATTACTTTCAAGTAAATTTTTTAATTTCTTACTTCCAGCATTAAATATATCTAACAAGGTTAACATATCTGACGTTGATATATCTTATGTAAGACACAGATTTCCTAGTCTGGTAGAAGTAATACGTAAGTTGAGGCATTTGACTGCTTTTCCATTCCCTTCAACATCAAAAGCAATAAGCTTATTTTATCAAGCTTATACAATCATCTTACTATTTTTATTAAGCTTTGGTTTGATTAAAAAGCATCGTTCAGGAAAACTTCTTTGGATTGCAGCTTGGGCTTTTATACCTGCAACTATGATATTTTTAGTTTCTCAGAGATTATGGATAGACCGTTACCTATTATTCTTATCTCCTTACATTCTGATTTTACTTGCTGCTGGTTTTATGAGACTTTGGAATTGGCAGCGTACAGTAGCTATTGTAGTAGCAATTATATATCTAATTGCTGTTACAAATGGTTTAGTACGTTACTACACAGTTCAGGATCGCCAAGATTGGCGTGGTCTTGCACAAGTGATTAGTGCGATAGAAAAACCAGGGGATAAAATAGTTTTATCTATAGATTCTGACAAAATGACTACTGCACTAACTCATTACTATCATGGTATTGCACCTATTTATCGTAATCCAGAAATTTGTTCTACTGCGAAGGTGAACAAAACTGATTTAGAGGTAGAGTTATCCAATCTATTACCAATAGAAAGACTTTGGTTAGTTTGTCATAATGATTTTGATCGAACCTTCTTTGAAAAGACTTTTGGAGAGCAGTTAAAAGTGGAAAAACACTGGGCATTTACTAATGAACAGTTTTATAGAGAAAAAGATTTGATGCACCTTTTTCTCGCAACTCCTAATTCAAATAGATATCTCCAATAATAAAAAATAAAATCAATTATAGCACTAGATAAGTGCCTATGCAAAATTAATTACATATCCTACTGACTCTATGTTGCCTGTTGCCTGTTGCCTCTCTCAACTAGGAGATTTATTTTGCACAACTACTTACATCAATTATTTCTTCCTACTCCCTACTCCCTATTCCCTACTCCCTCTTTTCTGGAGAAGTCTAATATAGAAAAAATAATTGATGATCGGTTATATCATTCAGGACTTACGCAGGTGTACTATATATATATATATATAGAATAGATTTCAAAAACGATAACGTTATCGTTTTTGGACTCTATCTACATAATACATGGTCTCTGCATAAGTCCGATGATTGTAAGGGGTGTACTTTTTGGATATGAAAGAAAAAATCTCGAATTTTACAAAAAATCAAGCTAAATCAGATTTATTTTGGCAGATAGTTCCTATTACTCTAATCCTATTATTAGCTACTGGATTATATCTCTATCAACTAGGCACAGAAAGCCTTTGGATAGATGAACTCATCAGTGTAGATCGAGCAAAAAGAGATATTTTAGATCTCTTGTGGAGAGGCCGTACTCATCTCATTCTCCTCAAAGGTTGGATGGTATTTGGCTATAGCGATAGTTGGCTGCGCGGGTTATGCGTTATTTGTACTATAGGTAGCGTTTTCTTAATTTATCAACTTGGTTGTCGTTTGGCAAGTAAACCTGTAGGTTTAATTTCTGCTCTACTTATGGCTGTGTCTCCTTTGTTTATTCATCATGCTCAAGAGGTGCGGATGTATGGAGTCAGCACTTTTTTTGGATTACTTGGTACTTTGGCTTTAACTTCTGCTTTAAAATCTCCCAATAAGTTTTCTATCAGTTTTTGGGCAATAGCTCGATATTTAGCTATTCGTTCTACACCACTAAATTTACTCTTATTACTACCAGACATAGTTTTATTTGGTTGGAAGTTTCGTAAGCAAAAGCGTGTATTATTGAGTTTTATTACTGGATTGATTGTTATTATTGTATTATGGTCTCCCCTTATAATTGATTTAGCTATTCGTTCGGCTCGATTTATGGGTGGATTCAGAGGAACAGTAGACCCAAGTGTAGAAAATGTAAAATCTAATTTAAAATCTGTCCCCACTATAATTAATGTACTACTACAACCTGGACGTTTTACTGCTTGGTCATTTGGCAGACCTAATTCAACGGTAATTTTCTGGTTTTATAATCTCTACTCCGTAATGGTAGCTAGTTTAATAGGTTTAGCCTTTTTTGAGAAAC
>NZ_RCBY01000207.1 GCF_003838195.1 Okeania hirsuta | reverse complement strand
AAAGCCAAAAATTTATCGCTTTTAGGCAACAGGCAACAGGCAACAGGCAACAGGGAATATATAGGAAAAAAGTATTTTTGCAAATGAATGCTTACAATCGGAGATATAGACATGATTGAGAAATTAGTTTCTGCCAATAACAAATTTGCCTTTCAACTATTTTCAGAAATTCAGAAATCCCAGGCAAATGAAAATATTTTTATCTCACCCATTAGCATAGCGATCGCCCTATCAATGACCTACAATGGCGCTCGGGGAAAAACTCAAAAAGCTATGGCTAAAACTTTAAACTTTCAGGGAATGAGTTTAGAAGAAATAAATCAAGCAAATCAACAATTAGGAAATTTGTTAGAGAGTTTAAATTCAGAAATTAAATTAAATATTTCTAACTCAATATAGACTAAAATCGGAATACCTTTTGAGCAAAACTTTCTACAAATAAACCAAGAAATTTATCAGAGTCAAGTAAGAGAAATTGACTTGAAAAATCCGAAAACTCCAGAAATTATCAATAAGTGGATAAAAGATAATACCAAAGGCAAAATTGATAAAATAATTGAAACACTAGATCGTGATTCAGTCATGGTATTGTTAAATGCTATTTATTTTAAAGGAAACTGGCAAAAATAATTTGATAATTTTTCTACCCAAGAGCAGCCTTTTTATCTATCTAATGGAATGGAAAAACAACATCCAACAATGTTCAAATTATCTCAATATTCATATTATGAAAATCAAACTTTTCAAGCCATTAGTTTACCTTACGGAGAAGGTCGCGTCAGTATGTATGTATTTCTCCCCAAAGAAGAAATAGGATTAGAAAAATTCCATCAAACTTTAAATGAAGAAAATTGGGAAAATTGGATGCTAAAGTTTGATGGAATTTTTCTAATCCTATTTCTCCCCAAAGAAGAAATAGGATTAGAAAAATTCCATCAAACTTTAAATGAAGAAAATTGGGAAAATTGGATGCTAAAGTTTGAATCTCAATGAGTCACATTAACTCTACCCAAATTTAAAAATGAATATGAAGTTACCCTCAATGACATATTAAAAGCTTTGGGAATGGAAATAGCTTTTGACAGAAAGAAAGCAGATTTTTCTCGAATTCGTCCTATTCCTCCAGAGTTATATATTGATGAAATTAAACATAAAACATTTGTGGAAGTGAATGAAACAGGAACAGAAGCAGCATCAGCTACCAGTATAACTATGGTAGCATTAAGTGCTATGATGACAAGTATAAATATGTTTGTTAATCGTCCCTTCTTTTTTGCTATTAGAGATAATAATTCTGGCACTATTTTGTTTATGGGAGAAATTACAAATCCAGAAAATTAAGAGTAAGTTTTATGCATAATATTTCTCAGGTTAATTAAGTAGACCTATCTTTTTTATTTCCTATTCCCTACTCCCTAAAACAAAGGAATTTTATACCTCACGCTTTTTGGGGATTGCTATAGTAGTCTTAAATGATTTATAACAGAAAAGTTAGTAATTTTGAAAATTATATTGATTGTAATTTTTATCAATTGACTCTAGTGAGGTAAAAGAATGTTCAAAGAACTTATGAATAAATTTTCCCCCATTTCTGCCAAAATGTCTCTAGGAGCAATTATTTTAATTGTAATTCTGGGAGTCTATAACTTACCTGGCAGTACAATAATTTTAAGAAATCAGAAGCAGCATAAATTAGCTCAAACAGTAGATACAAGTACCTTGAATAAATTAGTTAATGCCAATAATAAATTTGGTTTTCAACTATTTTCAGAAATTCAGAAATCCAAATCCAATGAAAATGTTTTTATCTCACCAATAAGTATAGCGATCGCTCTATCAATGACCTACAATGGCGCTGCTGGCAAAACTCAAGAAGCTATGGCTAAAACTTTAAACTTTCAGGGAATGAGTTTAGAGGAAATTAATCAAGCAAATCAGGATTTAGGAATTTTATTAAATAGTTTAAATCCCGAGATTAAATTAAATATTGCTAACTCAATCTGGACTAGAAAGGGAATATCTTTTTATCCAAGTTTTATCCAAGTAAATCAAGATTTTTATCAGAGTCAGGTAAGAGAAATTGACTTTGACGATCCTGAAAGTCTGAAAATTATCAATAATTGGGTAAAAGATAAAACTGAAGGCAAAATAGATCAAATTATTCAAAAACTCGAACCCGAGGATGTCATGGTGTTATTAAATGCTATTTATTTTCAGGGCAATTGGGAAGAACAATTTTCTGAATATTCTACTAAAGATATGCCTTTTTATTTAGCCAATGGAACTCAAAAACAACATCCAATTATGTTCCAATCGTCAAGACATTTATATTACGAGAATCAATATTTTCAGGCAGTGAGTTTGCCCTATAAAAAAGGTCTGGTTAGTATGTATATATTTCTCCCCAGGGAACAAGTCAGTTTAGAGGGATTTTATCAAGTGTTGAATCAAAAAAACTGGGAAAATTGGATGAAACAGTTTGAAAGTTACGAAGTTAATTTAGGTTTGCCAACGTTGAAAAATGAATATGAAGTGACTCTCAATAATATGTTGAAATCTTTAGGAATGCAAATAGCTTTTCAAGGTGGAAGAGCAGACTTCTCTGGAATGAGTCGTGAGAAGTTATTTATCAGTGAAGTTAAGCATAAAACATTTGTTGAAGTGAATGAAACTGGAACAGAAGCAGCAGCAACTACCAGTGTAAGAATAACATTGGAAAGTGAAGTAATAACTGTCGATATGTTAGTTAATCGTCCTTTCTTTTTTGCCATTAGAGATAATAATTCTGGCACTATTTTGTTTATGGGAGAAATTACAAATCCAGAAAATTAGACTTCTTGCAGAAGTCAGGGAATAGTGAATAGGGAATAGGGGATATAGAAGAAAAAAATGGGAAAAGCAGATTAATTGATTTTCGCACCTCACCAGTCAGGGGAAACAAAGTAGTCATTTTGGAGCTTCATAAAATGAAATGACTATTGCGACATACGCAACATATTGAAAATATCACCACTCACATCCGAGTGCTTCACAAAATGGGAAAAGCAGATTAATTGATTTTCGCACCTCACCAGTCAGGGGAAACAAAGTAGTCATTTTGGAGCTTCATAAAATGAAATGACTATTGCGACATACGCAACATATTGAAAATATCAACACTCACATCCGAGTGCTTCACAAAATGGGAAAAGCCGATAAATTGATTTTCATACCTCACCAGTTTAGGAAACAAAGCAGTCAATCATTGAGAAATTAGTTTATGCCAATAATAAAATTACTTTTCAACTATTTTCATAAATTCATAAATCCCAATGATTAATAAATCAAAATTACGAACTTAAGGTAATTAGTTAAAACCACTATCACAGTCACATCATCAGCTACCCTGTAGAGATAATAGATTAAATTAAATATAACCTCTGATTTTTAACAGAATTAAATTATCCCTAACCTTTATACCCCTAAACCTATAATTTCGATTTTTGTAACGGAAAGTTCAACTTAAATATAATGAAATAACCCTAACTTGGACCCAAACTAACCATAATCCCTGTTTATGAATAACCCTATATATCCCGGACTAATACTCACTAACCGCTATAAAATAGTCAAACAATTGGGACATGGTGGTTTTGGACGCACCTACCTCGCAGAAGATAACCATCGTTTCCAAGAACCCTGTGTACTCAAAGAATTTGCCCCCCAAGTACACGGTAGTTATGCCTTACAAAAATCCCAAGAATTATTTGAAAGAGAAGCAGGGGTACTTTATAAATTGCGACATCCACAAATACCCGGGTTCCGAGAAATGTTTCGCGTTAAATTAGATGGAGAAGGATACCTATTTTTAGTACAAGATTATGTAGAAGGTAAAACTTATCGTGCTTTGCTAGAAAACCGCAAACGTCAAGGCACTTTTTTTAGCGAAACAGAAGTAACAAAATTTTTACTACAAATATTACCAGTCTTAGAATATATTCATAACTTGGGAGTTATTCACCGCGACATTTCCCCAGATAATATCATTCTGCGAAGCTCCGATAAACTGCCAGTATTAATAGATTTTGGTGGAGTCAAAGAAACAGCAACAAAAGTAGTATCTGAATATGCTCATGGTATTTCGCTCCAAGCAACAAGGTTGGGTAAAGTCGGATATGCACCAGACGAACAAATGCGACTAGGGATGATTAATGCCAACAGCGACCTATATGCTTTAGCAGCAACAGTCTTAGTATTACTGACAGGAAAAGAACCCTCTTTTTTAATAGATCCTCACGATTTAACCTTTAACTGGCGCAAAATAATTAGCATTAGTCCAAATTTAGGTAATGTGCTAGATAAAATGTTAGCTCCTCAACCAAGCGATCGCTATTCTACAGTTAGTCAAGTTATAGCAGAGCTTGAAAATTTTGCTTCTAGCACTGACCTAACACCGACCCAAGCAGCACCAAATGTCATCTCCACTCAACCTATTACCGCAGATCAAATCTCCAATGTCACAACAACACCAGTTTCCCAAATTCCAGCTACGACTAATAACCCTCAAAAATTTTCAATTTGGTCAACAATTTTATTAGTATTAGTAACAATATTTGGCATGGGAGGAATAGGTTGGATAGCTGGTAATTTTTGGTTAGAATACAACTCTAATCAAAAAGATAAAATTGTCAAAGAGAAACCCCAAGAATTGAGCGATAGCCTCCAAAAATCTGGCATTGAAGAGTCTTTCTTTTTTCCTTTAGTAGATGACTTTTTCTACGCTAAATATCCTCAAAAAAAAGGGCAAACTTTGAGTGATGAAACTTCAGAAGATAAATTATGGAAGTGGCGGTGGTATGAAATAGCAAACCAGTTACTTAACAAACTAGAAACGCTAAGTTTAGATGCTCGTCGTAGATTAGGAAATTATAGTAAAGATGATATTTATCGATGGAAGTCTCAACTTCATAGATTAAATATTAGTAGTACAGCTTTTAATGATTTGACCGATGCTCGATTTTTTTATTTATTCTCAGAACAACCCCGTGGAAAAAACATAATTGGTTTACCAATGGGTCAAATTTGGCAAGCGATCGCTACCGATACAATGAAAGCTTTACAAAGTAGAAAATCTTTAGAAGAAATTCGTTTTACACCAGGTTCATTTAGAGAAGTTGTGAATGGTAATTTACAACCAGGAGAAGGTAAAATTTATTTAGCATGGATACAAGCAGACCAAATTTTACGCGTCAGGTTACGAGTTAATTCTCCAGAAGTTTTCTTATCTATTTATCCTCCTGAAAAGTATCGTGGTAGGTCTAGAGCATTAGTAGAAGATCGAAATATAAATCTATGGAGGGGTCAAACCCTAACCTCTGGTTATTATCAATTTGTAGTTGTTTCTAATTCGGAGCAACCTATAGAATATTTTTTAGGAGTAGCTGCTAGAGATAGAATTAATCGTAGGTATTAGAGGAAGAAAGGGGAGTTGGGGAATGGGGGAGTGGGGGAGTAGTAAACATAAGAATAATATACACTTACTTGCTAATAATCGCTCTTAACGTTATTGAATTATACTAACTACTTAATTATTGAAGTCTTGCATAAGTATAGTGGTTGAAGCAAAGAGCGCGAACAGATCAAAAGCTTAAAACTCAGACATTCCTTCTACCTTCTACCTTCTGCTATTTAAATCGAAAAGAAGAGGAACAGGGAACAACTTGATAATTTTGATAAAGTCGCTGAAATACTTCTTGATAGTAGGGATATTTTGCCTGAAGTTGAGCGAAAGTTGTTGAAATCATAAATCCTTGAAAAACAATACTATAGGTATCCCAAGAAAAACGGGAATCATCTATTTTGAAATTCCCATCATTTATCAACCTAAAAAATTGTGCATAGAATTAGGTATCTGGTTGCGCAGCATTCCCTCATAAAAGGCTTTTTAAAATTAACAATTAATAATTACCTTTGCTTAAAAGGGATAGGATGAGCAAAAATATTTTTTGTTCTTATTTATTCTTCAAATAATAACCTTTAAACCTTAATTATTCAGTAATATCATGTCCTGATAATTAGTGATAAAAAACTTTCTCCTGTTCTTCCTCTTTATTCTTCTCTCCTGACTCCTGACCCCTGACTCCTGACTCCTCCCAAGTTCTTGACACTCTCAGAAAAATTATGAGATAATTGGAATAAGAATCAAACTATTATCTGAAAATTAATTATTCACAAAATCAGTTTAGGAGGTCTATGTTAAAATACGCAATTGTTGCTTTGATAACCCTGGAGTTAGTCTTGCTAAGTGCATTAGTTAAAGTGCCCGCTAATGCAAATATTAGAGACCCAGAAATTTTTACTTGGGATTATGCGTCTTTAAGTAATACTCAGGTTGTTTGTAAAAAGGTAGTCTTTCATCCTACAAATCGGTGGATACCAGAATCATCAGATATGGATCCTATAAATATTAATTCTGTAGTAGTAAATGATAGTTATTGTTCTAACTTAACTAAACCTGTTTAACATCATGTCCAGATGATTATTCTCATAAAAAACTGTAGGGGTATATTTATAGATCGAGAATGTTCTACTTAACAGAAATATTTATGCTTAAATCTACCCCTATCTCAGATATAGAAAAAAATCAGAGAACAAACTTAAAAAAATTGGAAAACCGGGTTTTTGGTGACATAAATCCGGTTTATCTATATGATGTTATAAAATTATGGTAAAGTTCTTATTGTAGATTATATGAGGTAAAAAAAATATGAAATATCGTGTCACTCTTAATCGTAGGGATATAATAGTCGAAGCAGGAAGTAAAGAAGAGGCAGCCGAACAAGCAGCAGGTAAGATTCATCAAGGGGAAAAAATTAACAGGATTAAAGAGGTAGAGTCATCGGAATCTAAGTCTGGCTCTTGGTGGGAAATTTGGTTAGATTAAGTATTGAAGAAGCAAGAAGGAAAAAGGAAGAAGCAAGAATAAAAAAGGAAAAAGTGGATAGCGACAGTGTTCGACAAGCTACTTTGTGTCTACAAACCCCAAGCAATTGTAAACACCGTTTAGATAGCCGGGTATTAAACCCAAAAGAAAAAGATAAATTGACAATATAATAGGGTTTTGCATATTGATTAAGTACATTAACTAGACTACATTTTTGCTCTATATTAAGCCAAAAAATTAAAAGCTAATATCTTACTGCTAATGACTATAATTTAGGCATGAGGTTAAGAGATTTGAGAAAAATTTTATTTTTTCTATTACCCGATCGCCTCCCCCATTTTATAATTGAAATTTACTCTAAAAAGTTGTCATTTGATGGATAATTATACAGCAATAATCAATAATAGATTGAGGTTACTTAACATATATAAAATATCAAAAAAATGTTTCCTAATCATCAAAAAAATTACACAATTTAGCTTAAGTAATTATCATAAAATATCCTCTCTTTCCGGTCTAACAAAAAACTAATTATTAGAATGAAAATTAGCGGCAAACAACAACCTTTAGTTACTGTTTTTTTATTAACCTTGGTAAGTATAGCTTACTGTAGTTTACTGGTGAGTGAAGCAAAAAGTCAAACTCCTAAATTACTATCTCAAAACGAATATCCTCAAGATTTTACGGAGGTTTATCAAGCAAGTTGTAAAATTAATGCTGTGACAAAAGGATTATCAACAGAACAAGCTGAAACGCTATGTGATTGTACCCTGAATCAGTTTCAATCTAAATATACCTTAGAAAAATTTCAGAAATTAATGAACAAAGCAGCAAAGGAGGAAGCGCCAGAAGAATTAATAGAAGTTGGAGAGATTTGTGCTGAAGAGTTAATAAATTAGGTGATATATGTTCAACAATTAATAATTAATAATTAATAATTAATAATTACCTCTCCTTGAAAAGAAGAGGATTGATTCAAAGGAAAATTTTTCTTCTCTTGGTCGATTGGATATGGCGAGGAGACCCGTTCTTGCAGACCCGCTCCGAAGATCGCCATCCCTCAACCGCTTATTATCCCCTTAAAAGGGGAAGCTTTAAACCAAAATTTTTCGGTAATTCAAAAATTAATACTTACAGCATATTTCGGGCAAATGAGGTACAGGGTAAATGATGAAAATATTGTAGTGAGGCAATCTAGCCATCTTCGGGGTGTACCTCACGGGCAACGGGAAGCGCTGTATCTCTGGTGAAAATTATCAGAAAATTATTAAGATTGGCTAATAGGATTTTTGGCGTTGCTGATTTGAGATATGATATCATGTCCGGATAAGAGGGCGAGCAAAAATTTTCTCTTTCTTTATTCCCTCCTGACTCCTGACTCCTGACTCCTGACTCCTAAGTAATTTAAGATTAATATGGTACACTAATTCAGCAACGCTCAAAAATGAAACAATCTACAGCAAAAAATCTACGACAACGCTGGAATATTTCCAGAAGGGCGATCGCTAAACCATGGTTAACTATTTGTTTTTGGTTAAGTGTAGTAATAGCAGGTTTTTTTGCCTTTAGTAGTCTCAAATATGGCTTATTTCCAGAAGTCAGTTTTCCAGTGGTGGTAGTACAAGCAACAGCAAATTTTGACAATACTATCGAAACAGAAACGCAAATTACAACTCCCATCGAAAAAGCTGTTAAAATCCTCGAAACAAAAGGGATGTATGAATTACGCTCCTCAACATATCCAGGTCAAGCAGTTATCAACATAGCTTTTACTACCCTAAACAATTTAAAATCAGCAACAGCAGATGTGGAAACTGCTCTCAAACAAGTACCTCTCCCTCCAGAAACTAATTTAGACATAATCAGTCTTGACCTCAATGAGTCAGCAGCAATTAGCTACGCCATTGTCAGTGACAGTAAGACCCTCAAAGAATTAACTGCCATTGCTCAAAATCAAATTATCCCTACTATTTCAGAATTACCGGAAGTTTTAAAAGTCAACCTACTTGGAGATGCTTCCTTCAAACAAAAAGACACTGACACATCACTCCCTAACACTTTCCCAACTTTAGTCAGTTTCAATCATAAAAATGCCATAGCTTTCCAAGTAGTAAAACGTGCTGATGCCAATACTTTAGAAGCTGTAAGTAAAGTAGAAGCAACTGTAGCAAAAATGCAGTCTGAATTGCCAGAAATAAAACTCGCTTTAGCAGAAACTCAAGCAGACTATATTCAGGAAGCAACCCAAGCTACTATTGATGCTTTATTATTAGCAATTATTCTAGCAGTAGCAGTCATTTTTCCATTCTTGCGGAATTTTTCAGCCACCATAATTACAGCTTTAGCAATACCTATTTCTCTATTAGGTACTTGTATTATCATGGCAATATTTGGATTTAACCTAGAAACTATTACCCTCCTCGCCTTAGCAATAATAATTGGAATTGTTGTTGATGATGCTATTGTAGATGTGGAAAACATTGCCAGACATCTCGAAGCAGGAGAAACTCCCAGACAAGCGGCCATCAATGGTACTGATGAAATAGGGTTAACAGTTGTTGCTTCTACCTGCACTATTGCCGCAGTATTTCTCCCAGTCGCTTTTATGGGAGATACCCTTGGTCAATTTTTTCAACCCTTTGGTTTAACAGTTTCCGCCGCAGTATTAATTTCTTTATTAGTCGCCCGCACTTTATCCCCAGTATTAGCAGTGTGGTGGTTAAATGAAGTCAGAAGTCAGAAGTCAGAAGTCAGAAGTCAGAACTCAGAAGGCAGAAGGCAGAAGGCAGAAGGAAATAATAATGAAGTTAAAAGTTATCTGACACAAGATGGTTTATTAAATCAAACACCAATTAGAAGTCAGAAGTCAGAAGGAAATTATGATGAAGTCAGAAGTCAAGAGTTAGAAGAAAATAATAATGAAGTCAAAAGTTATTTGAAACAAGATAATTTATTAAATCAAACACAAAAGTGGGAGAACACTTTATCCCATCAATACCAAAAATTACTTAACTGGTCCCTAGACCATCGAAAAGTTGTCATAGCAATAGCTTTACTCAGTTTCATCCTTGGTATGGCAATGATTCCTCTAATCCCTAAAGGTTTAGTACCCCAACTAGACCGAGGAGAATTTAATATTACCTACACTTACCCTCTACCTAATTTTGCGAAAAATACTGAAAATTTTCCTCCACCCCAAGCAAATCAAGCACCTGCCAATAACTCAATTTTTCCTGAAGGAGCATTTAATTGGATTAGCGGTCTAACTCAATCTCCCACTAGGATCTTATTAAGAAAATCTCGTAGAGTAGCGCAAAATATCGAGGAAATTGTTTTATCCTCCCCAGAAGTAGAATCAGTTTTTAGTATTGCAGGTTTCCAAGGCGAACCAAATCGTGGTAAAATATATGTAAAACTCAAAAAAGAGCGATCGCTCACTACTGCCCAAATACAAAAGCAAACTCGTAAAGCTTTATCTGAGTTAAAAAATATTAGTGTTAGTGTGGAGGATATTCCATTTGTTGAGACTGGTGCCGGAAAACCTTTTGAGGTAATGTTATTAGGAGATAATCGAGAAATTATCTACAATACAGCTCAAAAAATTCAAACTCAAATTGCCAAATTACCAGGATTTGTCGATTTAACTATTGCGCCTCAGTATAATAATTTCGATAACCCCATGGAAATAACTCATCGCAGTCAAAAGCAGGTTATCTATATTACAGCTAATCTCTCTGAGGGTTTAGGATTAGGGAATGCTATAGATTTAGCACTAGAAATATCTCAACCAATTTTACCTCCTGGTGTCAAGTTAGATTTAGGTGGAGATTCTTTGAGAGTAGGGGAAGTATTTGGTAGTTTTTTTGTAACTTTAGGTTTCTCTGTTGTATGTATGTTGACAGTCTTAGTATTACTTTTTGGTAGATTTTTAGAACCCTTGGTAGTAGGTTTGTGTTTGCCTTTGTCTATTGTGGGGGCAATGTTAGGATTATTATTTACTCAGAGTGATTTTGGCGTTATTTCCCTACTCGGTCTAATTTTTCTCCTCGGTTTACTGGATAAAAATGCTTTGTTATTGATGGATTATATTAATCAACTGCGTCAGTCAGGGTTAGAGCGCAGACAAGCTATTTTGCAAACTGGGTTGGTGCGACTGCGACCCATTTTAATGACAACAAGTTCGACAGTTTTAGGAATGTTGCCGATCGCCTTGGGATTAGGAGCAGGAGCAGAATTACGACAACCCTTAGCTGTGGCAATTATTGGAGGGTTAATTACTTCTACTTTGTTGAGTTTAATTGTAGTTCCTGTTTTGTACACTTTATTAGAAGATTGGTGGAGATTGAAATTATATTATGTCCGGTTGAATAGTTATAAATAAATGACGGAGGAGTCAGGAGTCAACCCACCCCTAACTCCTCCCTTCATGATATCAATTGAGCTTCATACAAATTTATAAAATTTTAAACTTTTGTGTAGTTTTAGCTACATTTTTTGATGTTTCTGCCACCATGAAAAAATAAACAATCTTTAAAAAACTAATTTTCTCAAACGGAGTTGAAAAATATGGATGCTCAAAAATTCCTGAGTCGCTACTCTATAGGAAAACGTTATTTTCGAGGAGTTTGTCTCAGTAATGCAAATCTGCGTGGGGTAAAACTGACTATGATTAATCTAAATCAAGCTGATTTAAGTGGGATTGACTTAAGTCGGGCAAAACTAAGTGGAGCTGAGTTAAGTCAAGCAAATTTATCTGGTGCCGATCTTAGTTATGCAGACTTGCGTAGCGCGAATTTAAGTGATGTTAATCTAATCGGTGCTGACTTGACAGGAGCAAACCTAGCACGAGCTAATCTGAATCGAGCAGATCTGCGTAGTACTAACCTTACTGGTGCAGACTTAATTGGAGCAAACCTGAATGAAGTAGAAATGAGTGGCGCAGATTTGACCGCAGCAAATGTTAATCAAGCAGAATTAAGTGCAGCTAGCTCTCATTTAGGTGTTTCTCGCAAGTGGGTGACTTGGGCAGGAAGCCATTAGATTTTTATTAAAAAGTATCAAATTTGAGGTTATATCAAATCCGGTAGCATCGGTATAAAATCTTTTGAAGATAGGAGTCAGTCCTCAGGAGTCAAGAGGAAAAACAGTTATAGCAATTCCCATGCTGGTGAGGTCAAAATTCGTTTGTTGTGGGGGAGTAGGGAGTAGTAATTCGGGAAACAGAGAATAGCGGTGCGACCCCGCAACAACGACAGTCGCAAGGAGGCGCGCACCAAGAGAGAAAAGAAGAAAAACACCAGTACCTCAGTAGTCTGAGAAACGCTATATCAAGATTTCCTAATGGTGAAGATGGACAATATTTTTATACCTAATTAAACGGATTTGATATTACTAAAAATATCCCATGCCATTCGACGTGGGTTTCTAGTATTCCCAATCAAACCCTTTTGACATCCTCCCCGGCCTAAAGGCACGGGGATTCCTACCGAGCCGTGGCTCCTC